>CALPVO020000102.1 GCA_943327025.2 Janthinobacterium lividum | reverse complement strand
TCGGCGCGCTCAATCACCGACGGGCCGCCGCGGCGCACCTCCAGCCATTGCATGCCATCACTCATGAACCCGCCAGCGCGGAACGGGATGGCAGTAACGAGGAAGATGGCCAGCGACAACAGCGCGACGACGGCGGCATAACCGGCGAGGCGCCCAGTCGCGCTGAAGGACAGCACAGCCGCCAGCATGCTCAACCCCAAGCTGGCCAGTGGGCCGCCAGCAATCATCGGAACCAGTTGTTGGCGCAGGTTGTCCATGCGCACCGGTAGCGTGGCAGCAACGCCGCCCATCAGGCCCAGGTTCGTCACCCAACGGAAACGGACGCCGTCCTTGGTAGCGTTCCATTGGAACGGCCCGAAGATGAGCAGCAGGAAGCGCATGCCCTGCGAGAGGCCGCCAAGGAGGTGACCCAGTTCATGGATGGCAATCACCAGCAGGAACAGCACGGGAAAGACAAGCGAGTCCCAGCCGGTCAAGTTTCCCAAAGAATGGTTCAGCCAATATGCGATAGCTGGCTGGTCATTGAATCCACTCGCGGCGAAGTAGCCGGCTCCTGCCCCTACCGCGCCAGCGAGCGTGGAAGCTACCAAAGCACCAGCAGAAGGACGCTTTGCCATACGGCTTAGAACTCGAAATTGTCGATCAAGCGGGTCGTACCCAACTTCGCAGCCCCCAACACCACCAGCGCTTCATCGCGGCTAGTGGGTGGCAGCAAGTCCGCACGACGACGCACTGTCAGGTAATCCGGGCGCCAGCCACGATCGCGCAGCACCGCCATGGCAGCGGCTTCCATGGTGGGCAGCGCGTTGAAGTCGCCAGCATCGATAGCACGCCGCGTGTCTTGTGCCAGTTGGCGCAAAGCCGCCGAGAGCGCGCCGGCCTCCTGTCGATCTTCCGGCCGCAGATAGCCGTTGCGGGAGCTCAGCGCCAAACCATCTGCCGCGCGGCGCGTCTCGACACCGACAATCTCGATGGGCAGAGCCATCTGTCGCACCATGTGGCGGATGACCAGCAACTGCTGGTAGTCCTTCTTGCCGAACAAAGCCACCTGCGGCTGCACCACGTTGAACAGCTTGTGCACTACGGTAGCTACGCCCGTGAAGAACCCCGGGCGATGCTCGCCTTCGAGAATGTTCGCGATTGCCGCGGGCGGCTGCACCGTGAACGCTTGCGGTTCCGGATACAGCTCGCGCTCTTCTGGTGCAAACACCGCATCGCAGCCGGCCAGTTCCAAGGCTTCGCAGTCGCGCTCGAAGGTGCGCGGATAGGTGTCAAAGTCTTCTTTCGGGCCGAACTGCAGGCGGTTCACGAAGATGCTGGCAATGACCAAGCCTTGGCCGGCTGGAACTCTGGCGCGCGCTTGTCGCACGAGGTCGAGATGACCCTCATGCAAGTTGCCCATCGTCGGCACGAAGGCGCGAATGGGGTTCAGGGCGAGCGCGACACGCAGCTCCGCGACGGTACGCAGTATTTCCACGGGGCGAACGTCCGTTTACCAGGCGTGGAGCGCGTTGTCCGGGAACGTGCCGGACTTCACCGCAGCCACATAAGCGGCCACGGCTTCGGGTACCCCGCTGGCACCCTGCATGAAGTTGCGCACGAAGCGTGGCGTGCGCCCGAGCGTAATGCCCAGCATGTCGTGCATCACCAGCACTTGGCCGGCGGTATCACTGCCTGCGCCAATGCCGATGGTATGGCAATGCGGTAGTTGCTGCGTCAGTTCTGCCGAGAGGCGCGCCGGCACCATCTCCAGCACCAGCAGGCTGGCACCCGCGTCTTGCAAGGCGAGTGCGTCGCTGCGCAGTTGGTCGGCCGTGGCAGTGTCGCGGCCCTGTACACGGTAGCCGCCCAAGGAGTGAACGGTCTGCGGCGTCAGGCCGAGATGGCCACACACGGGAATGCCGCGGTCCACCAGAAAACGGGCGGTGTCGGCTGTCCAGCCGCCGCCCTCAAGCTTCACCATGTGGGCGCCGGCCTGCATCAGCACCGCGGCATTGCGGAAGGCCTGCTCGGGCGACTCGTGGTAAGAGGCGAAAGGCATGTCGGCGATGATCCACGCCGTACCCTGCACACGGCGGACGCCACGAACCGTGCATTCGGTGTGATAGCGCATGGCTTCCAGCGTAACGCCAACCGTGCTGTTGAGGCCCTGCACCACCATGCCGACGGAGTCGCCCACGAGAATGCAGTCGACGCCGGCGTTGTCGGCCACGGCCGCCAGCGTTGCGTCGTAGGCGGTGACCATGGTGATTTTTTCACCGCGGGCACGCATTTCGCCAAGGCGCGGCAGACTAACAGGCTTGCGCGAGCCCACCGGCGAGGCAGGCGGCAGCGTGCCGTAGGGCACGGACTCGGTCGAAACGGGCTCGTTGGTGCCGGGGAGTTCTGACATGGCGCGAACCTTACCATGGGGAGGCCCCCGAATGCCTCTGTCGGGGGGTAGGCCCGCGGGGCCGCACAGGGGATGCCCAACGTTCCGTGTGGCGTTGCGGTCTGCCATTGCAGGCGGAGTAGGGCGTAGGTAGGCTCATGGCGCTTGTCGCCGCGCCTTCACAAGGCGCGGTGCTGTTTCAGCGTCAGTCGAGGACTTCGTCTTGTTCAGTGGTCTTGCCGAACCTTCCCGTTGGTCGCTTCCTGCCGCCCTCGCAGAACATGCTGCGCAGCAGCCCAATGCGCTTTGGGTGACTACCACCGAAGGCGAAACACTCACCTTTGGCCAAGCCGCGGGTGATGCTGCCCGAATTGCCGGCTGGCTCGAGGCGCTCGGTGTGGAACGGGGCGATGCGGTTGCCGTCATGATGGGCAGCACGCTGGATTTCATTCGCGTGTGGCTTGGCTTGCAGTACCGCGGAGCCGTTGGCGTGTTGCTCAACACGGAGCTCTCGGGAGCTTTCCTGGAGCATCAGTTGGCGAACTGTGGCTGTGCCTTCGCTATTGCCGATGCCACTTTGGCGCCGCGCGTGGTGGCTGCCGCGCCGCAAGCGCCTGCACTGCGGCGGTTGGCGGTCGTGGCCCGGCCCGGTACACCGGCTGAAGCCGTTGCCATGGGCACACTCGAGGCCGTGCCGTTCACCGCTTGGCAGCAGGCGGCGCCGGTGGCGCTTGCGTTGCCGGCGGGCCAGGACATCGCATGCATCATGTACACCTCGGGCACCAGTGGTCCGGCGAAGGGTGTACTCATGCCCTACCGGCACTGCGCGCTCTATGGCATGGGAACGTTGAAGTCGCTGGAACTTACAGCGGCAGACCGCTACTACATCACGCTGCCGCTGTTTCACGTGAACGGCTTGTTCATGCAGTTAGGCGCCACGTTGCTGGCGGGAACGGTGGCTATCATTCGCGAGCGCTTCAGTGCCACCGAATGGTTGAACGATGTGCGCCGGCACGGTGCTACCGTCACCAACAACCTCGGCGCACTGGCGGCGTTTGTGGCGGCTACGCCGCCGGCAGCGAACGACCGCGAGCATTCCTTGCGTGTGGTGCAGAACGCACCGAACGTGCCCGAACTCGAGCGTGTTTTCCGCGAACGCTTCGGTGTGCCGCATGTCACCTCCGGCTTCGGCATGACGGAAGTGAACATTCCCATCTGGGGTCGGGTAGGGCATTCCACGCCAGGTGCTGCAGGCTGGGTTCACGAAGAACACTTCGAGGTCATCATCGCCGACCCGGAAACCGACCTGCCCGTGCCGCGCGGTGGCCTCGGCGAAATTCTGGTGCGCCCCAAGATTGCGGGTGGCTTCATGGCGGGCTACCACGGCATGCCGGAGAAAACCGTGGAGGCTTGGCGCAACCTGTGGTTTCACACGGGCGATGCCGGCATCATGGACGCCACGGGCTTGGTGACGTTCGTGGACCGGCTGAAGGACTGTATCCGCCGTCGTGGCGAGAACATCGCCGCGAACGAAGTGGAATTCGCGGTGGCGGGTTTGCCCGGCGTAGCGGAAGTAGCGGCCTTCGCCGTGCCCAGCGACCTGCTCGGTGGCGAAGACGAACTGATGCTGGCCGTGGTGGCGGTTCCGGGCAGTGGCTTCGACCCGTTGGCCTTCGCCGCTGCAGCTGACGCCTTGCTGCCGCGCTTTGCACGGCCGCGCTATGTGGAGGTGGTGGCCGCGTTGCCGAAGACCGCCACCGGCAAGGTGCAACGCGCGGTGCTGCGTAAACGCGGCAGCGTGAATGCTTTGGACCGTGGCGAACCGCAACGCAGAGTGAAAACCCCATGACCATGCTCGCTATCGAAGCCATCCGCGAACACTTTCCGGCATTGCAGCGCCAGCAAGGCGGGCATCCGGTGGCGTATTTCGATGGGCCCGGCGGTACGCAGGTGCCGGCGAGTGTTCCGGCAGCCATCACCGATTACCTACTCAACCACAATGCCAATGCGCACTGGGCTTTCACCACCAGCGTGGAGACGGATGCCATCGTTCTGGCTGCGCGCGAGGCCTATGCGGATTTCCTGAACTGCATGCCCGACGAAGTGGTTTTCGGCGCGAACATGACCACGCTCACGTTCCACTTGGCACGCGCCATCGGGCGTGGTTTGCAAGCAGGCGACGAGATTGTGGTGACGGACTTGGACCACCACGCCAACCGCGGTCCGTGGCAAGCCATCGCCAAGGATCGCGGTCTGGTGCTGCGTTCGGTGCGGCTGGACACGGCAACTGGCGAACTGGACTGGGACGATTTCCAACGGCGAGTGACCCCGCGTACGAAGGTGGTAGCCGTAGGTGCAGCATCCAATGCGCTGGGCACGGTCAACGATGTGAAGCGTGCCGTAGCCTTGGCGAAAACAGTGGGCGCACTCAGCTTCGTGGATGCCGTGGCCTATGCACCGCATGCACTGGTGGATGTGCAGGACTGGGGCTGCGATTTTCTGGCCTGCAGTGCCTACAAGTTCTACGGGCCGCATGTGGGGGTGCTCTATGGCCGCCACGCTTTGCTGGCAGCGCTGGATGTGCCGAAGCTGGAGCCTGCGCCGGACACCGCGCCCGACCGATTGGAGACGGGCACCGCGAACTTCGAGGGCATTGCCGGGGCGGCGGCTGCCGTGAATTTTCTGGCCAGCCTCGCGGACGGCAATACGCGTCGCGAAAGGCTGGCGGCGGCGTTTACTGGCCTGCATGAGCACTCGATGGCGTTGTTCGCGGAGCTGTGGAACGGGCTGGCGGCCATCCCGGGCCTCACCCTCTACGGTCCGCCGCCATGTGAGGAGCGTATTCCGACGCTGTCCTTCACTTTGGCGGGGGTTACCCCGGAGCAACTCTCGCGACAACTCGCGGCCGTCGGTTTATTCGCTTCCAGCGGCAATTTCTATGCCGCCACCGTCGCGCAGCGCTACGCCCAAGAGGCCGAAGGTTTCTTGCGAGTGGGCCTGTCTTGTTACAGTACCCGCAATGAAGTCGCCCGCTTGGTGGCGGCGGTGCAAGCCATGCGGGGTTAGCCCGGTTTTCTCTTTTTTATCTCCTACCAACATTCCATCTACCACCCACAGGATATTCAACATGATTCGAACTTCACTTCGCAGCGGGCGTGTCCTGCTGGGTCTCGCGGCTTCCCTGGCGCTGTTGGCCGGTTGCGGTGGCAGCGAACGCGCCAAGATCACCAACATCGAGCAGATGGCCACTGGCGAGTTCGCCATTCCCACCGGCACCGTGGTCGACCAGTTGGTGACCTCCAAGCTGCCGCAGGCCAAGTTCAAGTACTTCAACAATGTCCTCGATGCTGCCATGGCCGTGAAGACCGGCAAGGCTGATGCTGCTGCCTACGACGAGCCCATCCTGCGCAACATCGCCGGCAAGAACCCGGGCTTGAAGGTGCTGCCTGAGCCCATCACCATTGACCAGTACGGTTATGCCGTGCGTTTGGACGACGTTGCCCTGAAGACGGCCATCGACGAAGTGGTGGCTGCGGCGCGTGCCGATGGCACCTATCAGCAGATGATGGATCGCTGGTTGCCCAAGGTGGGTGCCCCCGCGGCCATGCCGGCTCTGCCCATCGGTGATGGCAGCGGTGGCGTGCTGCGCTTCGGCACGGCGGCCACTAACGAGCCGTTCTCGTTCGTCGATGGTTCGCGTCAGGTCGTTGGCATGGACGCCGAGTTCGCAGCCCGTGTGGCCGCGAAGTTGAACCGCAAGCTCGAGATCGTGAACATGGACTTCGGCGCCATGATTCCGGCACTCATCGCGGGCAAGGTCGACATGATTGGTGCCTGCATCACCATCACGGAAGAGCGCAAGAAGTCGGTGCTGTTCTCTGAGAGTTACTACACCGGTGGCATCTCGGCGCTGGTGCGCGAGTAACCGCTGAAACTGGCCAAGGAACACGTCATCGCCCCGTCGGGGTTCAATCGATGGCGTGTTGCCTTGGCCTTAATGGTGTTACACCACGTCGAGCACACGCACCCGAAGGCCTGATGGTGACTGCCGCTTCGCCTACGTGTTCACGTGTAGGCAAGCAAGGCGCGCGCCAATTCCTCGCGTGTGGCACTGCGTAGCGCTGGCGGTGCCACCACCTCGGCACCGCTTCCGTGGCGCAGCACGTCCATCAGCAGTTCCTTGTCGTGCCGGTAGGGCACGCGCAGTTCGTAGCGGCCATCCGCCAGCCACTGGCTGGTTTGGTCGGCGTGCCAGATTTCGTCGGCGACCCAGCGCGCTGCCGTAGGAGTGAAGCGCAGCACCGCTACTTTGTCCGCGGCGCCTTCGTAGATGCCGTAGGCGGATTCGAGCCGCGCATTGACCAGTTCTTCAGGGGGTTCGTAAGCCTCGTCTTCCAGTACATGCGCGATGCGAAAGCGGTCCACGGCAAACACGCGCAGGTCGGCGTGTTCGTGGCACCACGCGGCCAGGTACCAGTTGTCACGGTAGTAGACGAGACGCACTGGCGAAAGCACGCGGCTGGTGGTCTCGTCACGGCTGCGGCTGTGGTATTCCGCCTCCAAGCGCCGGCGGCGAATGAGGGCGTCGGTAACACGAGTGAAGTGCACGGTATCGACGTTACGTGCCTGCTTCCGCTCCAACTTTACCCGGCGTGCCACCTCCGGGCTGCCTGAGGGGCGTTCCCGCAGCAGCTTGTCGAGTTTGCGTCGCAGTGGCGCCAGTTCCACCCGCAACAATCCTAAGGAAATCTGCCCGAGTACCTCTTCGGCGGTGAGCAGCGCCGCCAGTTCCTTGCCGTTGAACCAGAGGCCGGGCAGCGGCTGGGGGGCGGTGGCTTGCGGCGTGTTGCGCTCGTAGAGATAGCCCTTCTGGAAATGGTCGTACCCAATGGGGGCATTCAGCTGCTCGCGCAGGAAACGGATACTCCGCTTGACCGTGGCGGGAGAGGCTTCCAGGCGGGAACACAGTTCTTCCAAAGACAACGGCTCGCGCGAGCCGCGCAGCAATTGGTCGAGTTCCTGTACGCGTTC
>CALPVO020000101.1 GCA_943327025.2 Janthinobacterium lividum | reverse complement strand
CACGGGCCAGCGCCAGACGCACCAACCCAATACGCGGCGGCAGCGCTTTCGGTGCGGCAGCCGCAGCCTTCGCCAGCCACTGCTCCGCCCCTGCGGTGTCGTTACGCAACACCGCCAGATTGGCCCGTGCGTAGAGCGCCTCCGGCTTTTTCGGGTCCAATTGCAGGGCGCGATCCAGTGCCTGCTGCGCGGCAGCAAGGTCGCGCTTGGCCAGCGACAGCAAGCCTAAGGCAGTGAAAGCACCTGCGTCCTGCGGCGACAGCTGCGTGACGCGCTGTACGGCCGCATGCGCTGCTACCGGATCGCCAGCGAGCACAAAACCACGCGCTGCCAACCACTGCGCGTCCACATCCTGTGGACGGCTCGCCGCCAGCGCACGCATGCCAGCCACGGCGGCTTCACGCTGACCCGACTGCAACAAGGCCGCCGTGCGCAGTACCAAGCGCTCCGGCTCCTGCGCCGCCGATACCTTCACGGAATCGAGTACACCGAGCGCTTCCTGCGCCTTGTCGGCGCTAAGCAAGGCACGGGCGAGGTCGAGTTGTCGGCGCACATCCTGCGGCGCAGCAGCGACGCTGCGGCGGAAGTAATCCAAGGCCGTGTCGGTGTCGCCAGTGAGGAGGCTCGCGCGCCCGCCCAAGGCCAGCAGGTCGCTGTCTGTAGCGCCTTCGTTTTCCTGCACCAAGCGCACGGCGTCGTCCGCCTGCCCAGCCGCCAGCAACATGCGCCCGAGCATGCGCCTTGCCGGTACCTCGGTGCGCGTCGAGTTGGCAGCGGCCGCGAGATACATGCGGGCGGCCTCTGGCTTGCCCAGCGCCTTGCTGGCCACGCCAAGATACAACTGCGCCTGGTCGTTATCCGGTGACTGGCGCAACAAACGCCGCAAGCGTTCTTCGGCGGCCGCGGGCTTGCCGAGCAGCAAATCGGCGCGGGCACGGCGCAGTTCGGTTGCCGCCGTCCCGGGCAGCAGGCGCATCAACACGCTTGCGGCCACGTCAGCTGCTTTCACGTTGCCGGCAGCGAAGTCGATATCGGCGATACTCGTCCAAGCGGCAGCCGCTTGCTGCATCTTGCCGGCCTCACCGGCAAGGCGGGCCGCCTCGCGCAACGTGGCACGCGCCATCGCCGGGCTGGCATGCGCCAGTTGCCAGACGCCAACAGCCACCCGCGCCTCGGCGGATTGTGGCGCCGCCTTCACGGCCGTATCAATTTGCGCCTTGGCGCCTGCGATATCGCCCAAGCGGTCCAGTGCTTCGGCCAAGCCCAACAGCGCCGGCACGTTGCCCGCGTCCAGCACCAAGGCACTGCGGTAAGCGGCTTGTGCTGCGCTCCAGTTTCCCTGCAGCAGCAACAAGTCACCCTGCAAACGGCGGGTATTGGCGCTGTCCGGGAGTAACTTCAGCTCCGCCGCAGCGGCCTTGGCATCGCCACTACGAATGAGAGCGTGGACGCGCACCGGCAAAGCCGCCGCCGTGCCTGCCTTCAAGGCCTTCTGCGCCTCGACAGCAGCGCCGCGCGGATCGCCGCGGTCCAGCAATAACTCCGCCAAGGCCAAGCGCAGATCACCCGCGTTTGGTGTCTTGCGCAGTTTTTCTTCCACCGCGATGGCTGCCTCGCGCGAGGCGCGTGACTGGGCTGCTGCTTCTACAATTGCCACGTCCTGCTCGGGACCCGCGTGCGGCACCAGAAACTTCCATGCCAGCGCCAGCGCAAGGACGCCTGCGATGCCAGCGACGCCGAACACCGCCCAGCGCCAGCGCTGCCAGGAGGGGATGTGGGTGGTATCGACGGGAAGGGCCATGCGCTGAATCCAAGTTGGGGTAGCACATCCTAACGAGGCCATGACCCACCTACTGCGACCTGCCTCGCAGTCCGGGATTATGCAAAGCGGACACGCTTCACAGCCGGGGCTCCGCGGTGCGGCTCCCGCCATGAAAAACGGGCTGGGGTGACCTGGAAACACCAGACCACCGCCAGCCCGTGGGAGAAACGGTAGGGATCAGCGGATAAAGAGGTCGCCGCTGTTAACGAAGCACTGCGCGTCGGCTACGCCACTGGCGCCAGTGGCCGGCAACACGGTGTAGAAGTCCTTCGCGTTGCCAGTGGCGCCGGGGGCAACCAGATGGCCGTCGGGAATGCTGAGAGCCGGGTGGTCGAACGGCGCCGCACGGCACTGCACACGACGGTCCGTCATGGTGAGCATGAAAGCCACCAGGTCGTCGATTTCCGCGTCCGTCAGTTGCTTAGTCTCTTCCGGGAAGAACTCCGGCTCGTCCGGGTCCGTCTCGAACAACGGTTCAATGCCCAGCACGTTCGAACCAACACCCGCCTCAATCACCGGGTGGCCGCGACCCAAGCCGCCAGTACCACTGTTGTCATTGAACTCCCACTCGGGGTCCTCGCTGCCATCGCCACGACGGTTGCCGCCGCGAGCGTAGAACTCCACTACGCTCCGCAAGGTGGCGTAGCCGCCATTGTGGAAATAGGGCGCCGTAAGGCCAACGTTGCGGAGTGATGGCGTCTTGAAAGCACCGTCTACACCCAAACGCTGTTCATTGGCCTTGAATGCCGCCATCTCGACAGCGTGCGTGCAGGCCTCTGGCGGAATTTCGGTAATGGGCTTTTCAAACCAGCAGGCATTGAACGGGAAGGTGTCGACCTTCAGGGCGGGCTCAGCCACCTGGCGGCTAAAGGACAGCGGCTTACCCCAAGGATCGTTGCCGCCAATACCAAGGTCTTGCGCCGTGGGTGTCACTCCCAAGTTGTACCAACCTTCGTCGTACATGACGGGCATAGCGGTCGCATAAGGTGCATCGATACGGGCGACGTTCAAGGCGTCGGGCTGCGCAAAGATGCCGGGCTCTGCCGGTTCCGCAACCAGCAACGGCGTGGCCACACTCAACATGGGGCCCACGTGACAGTCCGTGCATTTGCCCTTGTTGGCGAACACGAAGGCGCCGCGCATTTCCTGCTCACTGAGCATGATGCGGCCTTCAAGCGCCTGGTCGAACGGGCTGTCGTCGCTCTTCAAGGTCGCCTCATAGAGTGCGATGGAAATGCCCCAGAACAGCGAGAAGTTCAGTTCTTGCTGCGTGTAGCCGTTGGGGTCGGCCACCAGCGTGCCATTCACGCGGCGGTACTTACCCTGACCACGCCACCACTTCGAATCGAAGGCGGTCTGGATGAGCGTGGAATACGTGGTGTTCAAGCCCTTGCCGGACGTATGCCGAAACTTGCCGAGCACGCTATCCTGCGCATGCACTGCCTGCGTCTGCAGGGGGCGCACGCTGGCAAGGCGACGGCCGAGTTCTGCAAAGTTTCGACCGCCGCAGGAGGCCTCCACTTCACTGAGCGCCGGACCTACCGCTTGGCTGGCCAATTGACCATTCGTCAGCGCCAGTTTGCGGGGCGCTACCGTGGTCAGGCCTACTGCCTCGACCACGAAGGCGCTGGCATTGCGACCGCCGAACGGATCTTCCCCGTTGAAAGTCGAATTCGCACGGCCATCCCAGAAGAGCCGGCGGTAGAAACCAGCATTGATGACCGAAGGTGCATTGCGCCCAGTCACTTGCCGCAAGGCCTGGCCGCCGCTGTGGAAAACATCGCCCTTACCCGGCGCGCACTTGTCCGTACTGGAGCCTCGGGTAGCCTCAACTAATAGGCCACCGAACGAGCCGCTCGAACCCACTACGTCGTTCGTGGTGTAAAGCACCTCGGAATGTCGGTCTTTCGGGTTTTCCAAGCGATGCAACGGGAAATCGGTGTAGTCGAGCGTCTGGTTGTTACCAAGATCGCGGCCGCCGGAACTCTTACCAATGGAATTGGCCGGCGAGACAACACTTGCGTTGGTGGCGGCGGTCAAGCCACCGAAAGCGCTGTCGCCACCGGTGAAACGGATATCGCCGGTGCCGGGGTTCACCTGGTGCGTAATGCGATTGTCCGCACCGCCGGCAAAGTGGCAGGTAGCGCAAGCCACCCCGTCGCTACCCGTCTGCTGGTCCCAGAAGAGGGCTTTGCCGAGCAACAGGGCGTTCTGACGATTCGCGACAATGCCCGCCAGATTCGGCAACGGCATGTTGTGGGGCTTCAAGCTGCCCAGCGAAGCGAACGGATCCATCAAGGGGCGCACACGCACCTGCCTTTCCTCGTCGATCGGGTCAACGAACACGCTAACCGGGGCAGCGGCATGGGCCATGCCGGCTATCAATGGCAGGGTATAAAGCATCGCCAGCACTGTGGCGGCGGGTTTATGAAAGTTCATGGCGCGTCCTAGGGAGATGCGAGACCGACAAGCACCGGGCGGGAAAAAAATGGGGCTACTGGTCTAACATCGGAAACTGTCGTTGGGGGGCAGCAACTAGCTGACGTCCGGAACCAGCCAGGTTTCGCTCGCCGGCAAGTAGAGCCTGAGAACGTTGTTGGCGATCACTTTGGGCAAAGAACCGGCCGGGCAACCTGCCCAACGGTCCTCGTTGTCGTAACCGTACCGCACCATTCCCAGGTGCGTCGCGTTCTGCAGGTCAAATTCGGGAACTGGGTCAAAGAAACCCAGCGCACGGCGGAGCTTTTCGAAAGTCTCCGGGTCGCCGGTCAGGAACTTCCAGTGTCCGCCTTCCGGAATTTCATGCATTTCCGTGTAGTGTTTCAACTTCTCCGGGCGATCCACGGCAGGGCTCAGAGTGAAGGAGAGCATGACAATCTCCTTGCCCATGCGGTCCCCGAATTCCTTGTAGACACGCTTCAGCGTTTCCGTCTGCAGTGGACATATGCCATCGCAGTCGGCGTACATGAAGTTGAACAAGACCACCTTGCCCTTGATCAGGTCGGAGTGGAGCCGGTGGCTCTTGCCGTCCTGGTCAATGACTTCAACGTCCGGGATGCGGTGTGCAGAGCGCCCAGGCATGGGCGCACTACCAGACAGCTTCGCCCCATAAGGCAAACCGTCTTCTTGCAGGCCCTCGGCGTGGACCACCGGCGCGAAGGCGCCGGCAGCCAGCCCCGCCGCGACGAGCGCGGCGGCGAACCAGGATTTCTTCACAGATTTCTTCACATGCTGGGGGCGTCGCATGGCAGTCTCCGTTTCGTTTCGCTGTATCAGACCGTGGTGGGCGGGTTGACGATGTCCCAACGACACATCATCGCGTGGTCCTCGTGCACCGTGTTGTGGCAGTGCATGGCGTAGCGGCCAGCTTCCGGCTTGTAGGCCGGGTTGGGCGGGTTGTAGTTCGGATCCGGGAAATCGCGGAACTGCAGGTAGATCTCGATCTTCTCGTTGGTGTTCGTGTGGTACAGGTCCTTGCGGCCACGCTCGTACACCGGGGGTGCCACACCGTTGCGGGAGAGGATGCGCCCTTCTTCGAAGTGGATGTGCATGGGGTGCACCCAGCCACCCGAGCTGTTCTGCATCGTCCAGATCTCGGCGGTGTTGCGCTTGATCATGGCCTGCGATGCTGCCATCGACGGGTCAAAGATCTTGTTGTTGACCGTCCAGGAACCACCGCTGCGGCCGATGTTGAAGGTACGGCGCGCGGCCACCTTCGACATGTCGATGATCGGCATCGGACGCAGGGTCGAGGCCAAGCCAGCCGCGGTGAAGTAGTCGAAGCTCGTGTCGATTGCCGGTTTGGCACCGACAATGATCTTCATTACGGGAATACCAGGCGACATCAGCTTGCCGGTCGGCAGACGGCCGTCCTGCTGGTCGCAACGGTTGTACATGATCAACACATGGCCAGGCTTCGCGATGCGGTTGAAGTCCACGAGGACGTCATAGCGCTCGGCCACCGAGTTCTGGATGAACCCGCGGAGCACCGGCTTCTCGAGCAGGTTGCCGTCGCTGGCAATCTGCAGGAACGGGTTGGCAATCCAGGTGTTCGTGGTCTGGTTGTAGAGGTACAACTGCAGGATGCGCGAAGGACCCGTATTCAGGGTACGGAAGCGATAGCGGCGGCAGTCCACATTAAAGTAGGGCTGAATGACGCCGTTGACCGTCGGCTTGTCACCAATGATGCCGTCCAAGTTAAAGGTATCGAAGAACAGCTGGCCGTTCTGGTCGAACACCTTGTCACTCATGCACAGGGGCACATCGTACTTACCGCTGGGGAATTTCAGACCGGTGTTCTCGTCGCCGGTGTCGAGTTCGTCACGAGCAATGCACAGGCCAGCCATGCCCTTGTACACGTTGGCCGTGGTGAAGTCGGGCACGTGCGAGTGGTAGAACATGGTGTTCAGGGTTTCAGCCGGGTCGCCCCAGTTACCGGCGGACAAGTCGTACTTCTTCATGAAGCCCTTGTCAGCCTTGGCAGCGTAGTGCTTCCAGGCAGCGTTGGTCACGGCGTTCGCACTGACCTTGTTACCGTAGTATTTCTCGAACTGCGGGTCCGTGAATCCGGCGCGAGCCATGGTGTAGTAGTGGTCGCGGAACCACGGCGAATCTGTCGGCTCGGCCAGGCAGCGGCGGTCCGTAGCGCCCCAAGGGCCACCATCGCTCTCGGAACCGCTGTGGAAGTTGTGCAAGTGGGTGAGCAGTTCGGGCGAGCCGTAGTCGGCGTCCGGGTTTTCCGGCAGCTCGTTGGCGTGGCGCACCACGAACGGCTCACCGTAGTTGGCGATGATGGTCGCTCCCGGGAACTGGCAGCCCTGGCCCCACATCTTGCTGGCCGGCAGGCTCGGGTGCCACTTGTGGTCATATTCCATCGTCGGTAGGACGTAGAACTTCTTGGGCTTGAAGCGGTTCACATATTGGTGCTTCTGCTTCCAGTCGGAAGTGCGGCAGTCATGTTCCGTCTTGAGCGGATCGCCCGACAGCGAACGCAGCACGCTGCCGTTCAGCTTGGAACTGCCGTGATCGGCGAACTCGGCTTCCGTCACTTCGAAGCCGCACTCGGTGGCAGTCTTCGGGATCGGCAGCGCCTGAACGAACGGCTCGGTTGGCGGCGAAATGATCGTCTTGGCTTGGGTCTTGCCCGCACCGAGGCCCAGGAAGGCCGTGCCGGTGCCAAGGACACCCAACTTCATGATCTCGCGGCGGGACAGTTTGGCGCGGGTGATTTCGCGGCGGAAATCCAGAGCCCACTGTGTTTCGCGCTCATGCTTGTTCATCGTCATTACTATCTGCTCCCAAAAATCTGCTATTCACTTGGCACCCGACGGCTTGCGCCTCTACTTGCTGGGCGTTTGACTCAGCGAGTGCCTTGGCTTCCCTAATCCAAGAGCCGTGCCATCAGGTTTTTTATTATTTGAATCATGGGCTTGAGCTTTTCGCGCCGGGGCCAGCGGCATCCCACGTAAATGTTTTCGACACGCCGCGCTCCGGGGCTTGAACGTTCTTTTCCGTGGCACGGTCGGCCTGAACGGGGGGAGGAACGGCGAGGCCGCCCGCCCTATGGGCCGACACTTATTTATTGTGCGTACACGGAACGGCGGGGTTTGGGCCCTGTGGCAGGCGCATCCACTGGGCGTGCTCCTCCCACCAGCTAGCGGCCTTCAGCCCGGGGGTGGGTCACCAGGGCTTACGCCCCCGGGGAAAACTGTGAAGCGCGTCCCGCTTTGTATTGTCGGCGCTTTAT
>CALPVO020000100.1 GCA_943327025.2 Janthinobacterium lividum | reverse complement strand
TGACGCAGCTTGCGCAGGGCCTTCGCTTCGATTTGGCGGATACGCTCGCGCGTCACATCGAACTGCTTGCCGACCTCTTCGAGAGTGTGGTCGGTATTCATGTCGATGCCGAAGCGCATGCGCAGCACCTTGGCTTCGCGCGGCGTGAGCTGGGCGAGTACGGAGTGCGTGGTCTCGCGCAGGCTTTCGCCGGTGGCGGCCTCCAGCGGGCTTTGCACCGAGGTGTCCTCGATGAAGTCACCCAAGTGGCTGTCTTCATCATCGCCGATGGGAGTCTCCATGGAGATGGGCTCCTTGGCGATCTTCAACACCTTGCGGACCTTGTCCTCGGGCATTTCCATCTTGATGGCCAGTTCTTCCGGCGTCGGCTCGCGACCCATCTCCTGCAGCATCTGTCGCGAGATGCGGTTCAGCTTGTTGATGGTTTCAATCATGTGAACCGGGATGCGGATGGTGCGCGCCTGGTCCGCGATGGAGCGGGTGATGGCCTGACGAATCCACCACGTGGCGTACGTGGAGAACTTGTAGCCGCGGCGGTATTCGAACTTGTCCACGGCCTTCATCAGGCCGATGTTGCCTTCCTGAATGAGATCGAGGAACTGCAGGCCGCGGTTGGTGTACTTCTTCGCGATGGAGATGACGAGGCGCAGGTTAGCCTCGACCATTTCCTTCTTGGCGCGACGGGCCTGGGCTTCGCCCACGGCCACTTCCTTGTTGATGTCCTTCAGTTCCTGCAGCGACAGATGGAGCGCCTTCTCGGTGTCCATCAGTTGCTTCTGGCGCGCCATGATGTCTGGCTTCAGCTTGCCGAGCGGCGCGCTGTGCTTGCGCTTGGCGCGGATGGTCTTGTCCAGCCAAGCCACCTTCGTCTCGTTCTTCAGGAACGCGGCGAGGAAGTCCTTGCGGGGCATGCCGGCATTCTTCACGCACAGCGTCATGATTTCGCGCTCGATACCGCGCACTTCAGCCACCTGCTCGCGCAGGTTGTCGATGAGTGCTTCGAACATCTTCGGCGCCAGCTTCAGCTCCATGAATTCGCCGAGCAGCTTTTCGCGAGCCTTGATGACCTTCGGGTCTTTGCTGCCCTTTTCGTCGAGCGCCTTCGCTACCGAAGCCGCGAGCTTGGCAATACTGGTGAAGCGGCGCAGCGCTTCCTCCGGGTCCGGGCCGGTCTCGCCCGGCTCGTCGTCGCCTTCGGTGTCTTCGGCTTCCTCGACTTCCTCGCCCTTGGCAGCGGCCGCAGCGGCCTGCACCTTCGGATTCTGAGGCTGAGCAATTTCGTCGGGCGCGTTCGGGTCCACGAAGCCGGTGATGACTTCTACCAAGCGGCCTTGACCCGCCTTGATGGGCTCGTAAGCACCCAGCAGCATGGTGTAGGTGCTGGGGAAGTGGCCGAGTGCGCGGCGCACGGCGTCGAGGCCTTCCTCGATACGCTTGGCGATACGGATTTCGCCTTCGCGGGTAAGCAGTTCCACCGTGCCCATCTCGCGCATGTACATGCGGACGGGGTCGGTGGTGCGGCCGAACTCGGCGTCGACGGTGGCGAGGGCGGCAGCCGCTTCCTCGATGGCCTCGTCGTCGGTAGTGACCGTGGCGTCATTCAGGCTCAACGACTCGGCGTCCGGTGCCTTTTCGTAGACCGGAATACCCATGTCGTTGATGATGTTGACGATCTCTTCGATCTGCTCGGGATCGACGATTTCGCTGGGCAGGTGGTCGTTCACCTCAAGATAGGTGAGGAAGCCCTGCTCCTTGCCACGGGCAATGAGCTTCTGCAGCTGCGACGTGCGGTCGTCCGCGGCGCGGTCTTTAATATCGCTCAAGGTGCCACCCCTTATCTCGTTGCCTGTCCGCACGCCGCTGGCAGTTGCCTGCGCGGCGCACAAAACCTTTCCATGGGAACGGCCGGACAGCGTCCCAAAAACAGCCCTGAAGTTTACCACACGCTGTCAAGCCCTACCCGTAGGACTGCGCCGTGGGCTGGAAATTCCCGAAGGAAAACAGCGGGTTCGGTAGCGCCGGGCGGCCTAGCTGGCGGCAGGCGGTTTCGGGCGCAGTTTCGCCTGCAACTGGCGCAGTTCTTCTCGCTCTTCGGGGCTTAGCCCGAGGTCGGCCGCCTTGGTCAGCAGGGCGTCTTGGCGCTGCTTGGGGCCGAACTCCAGTACCAGCCGGGCGTAGAGGTCGCGCAGTTCATTGGTGGCGCTGGTGGCATCCGGCACCAGCGACTCCGCCGCGGCCAGGCGCTCCAGAGCCGGGTGCTCCTCGCGCCCCCGGAAGCGTTCCAGCAGTTGGGCAGTGCCAAGCTGCTCTTCGCGCAGTACCGCCACCATTTCCAGAAACAGCGCCACACCGGGCCTCTCCACGCCGTCCAGTTCGCCGCCATCGCGAACGCCACGCGCTGCGATAGGGTGTTGCACCAGCAGCGTGATGGCTTGGCGAACCAAGTTGCCTCGGCCCGGCGATACTGATTGTCCGACGGCGGGGCGTGCCGGACGGCCAGAACTTGCGGTAGGCACGCGCGCGTTACCTGGGAACCCGTTCGCTTGGGTGCCCACCAGACCGCCTGCCTGGCCAGCATCATCGGTGCGATGGGTCAGGCCCAGCAGTTGGCCTAGTCGCTGTGCGGGCATGCGCACTTCGCGTGCCAATCGGTCGAGTAGCAGCTCGCGGTAGACGCCCTCTGGCACGCGCGCTACCAGCGGCTTGGCTTTTTCTGCCAACTGCGCGCGGCCGTCGACGCTGTCGAGGTCGATGTCCTGCACCAAGCCCTGCACGAAGTACTCGGAGAGGGGCATCGCAGTTTCCAGCCGGGCCTCGAAGGCCTCCTTGCCTTCTTCGCCCACGAGCGTATCTGGGTCGTGGCCGTCGGGCAGGAAGAGGAATTTCAGTTGGCGCCCATCGCGCGCTTGCGGCAAGGCGTTTTCCAGCGCGCGCCAAGCGGCGGCGCGGCCGGCGCGGTCGCCGTCGAAGCAGAACACCACCTCGTTGCAGACGCGGAACAGCCGATTGAGGTGGTCGGGCGTGGTGCTGGTGCCTAGCGTGGCGACGGCGTAGTGAATGCCGGCCTGCGATAGGCGCACCACATCCATGTAGCCTTCGACCACCATGAGGCGTGCCACTTGGCGCAAGGCCTGGCGGGCTTCGTAGAGCCCGTAAAGCTCGCGACCTTTGTGGAACAGCGCGGTTTCTGGGCTATTGAGGTATTTCGGTTCGCCTTGGTCGATGATGCGGCCGCCGAAACCGATGACACGTCCGCGCGCGTCGCGGATGGGGAACATGACGCGGTCGCGGAAACGGTCGTAGTGGCCGGCGCCGCGAGCGTTTTGCGCATCGCGCTCGATGAGCATGCCCGTGGCCATCAAGGCCTCGCGGCCAGCGGGCGTAGCGCCGAAAGTGTTCAGGACATCGTCCCAGCTGTTGCGTGCAAAGCCCAGCGCGAAACGGTTGACGGTTTCTCCGGTCAGGCCGCGTTGCTTGAGGTAAGTGCGGGCGCGCTCGTCTTCGCCCAAGGCGGTTCGGTAATGCTGCGTGACGTTCGTCATCAGCGCCTGCAGGTCGTCGTCGCGGCGGTCTTTGGGGCCAGTCTCGGGGCCCTCGCGGGGAATCTCCAACCCGGCGCGCCCGGCGAGTTCTTCCACGGCCTCAATGAAGCCGAGGTGGTCGTGTTCCATGAGGAAGCTGATGGCGGTGCCATGCGCGCCGCAACCGAAGCAGTGATAGAACTGCTTTACGGGGTTCACGTAAAACGACGGGGATTTTTCGTTGTGGAACGGGCAGCAGCCCTTCGATTCGCGCCCGCTGCGTTTCAGTGCGACGCGCGAACCGACCACTTCGACAATGTCGACGCGGGCGAGAAGCTCGTCAATGAAATGCTGAGGAATGCGGCCGGCCATAGGGGAAGCATAGGGCAGGACCGAGGCAGCGGCGAGAGTGCTGCTTGGCGGGACCGGATGAACCGACCCGCCAGGCAGCTTCGGCCCGGCTTAGCCGCCGAGGCGCGCCTTGATGAGGGCGCCGACGGCACCCATGTCTGCGCGGCCGGCAGCCTTCGCCTTCACCTGCGCCATGACCTTGCCCATGTCCTTGATGGACGCGGCACCGGTAGCGGCAACAGCTTCGTCGATGATGGCGGCAAGCTCTGCAGCGCCCAACTGGGCCGGCAGGTAGCCGGTGAGCCAGTCGATTTCCCGCAGTTCGGTAGCAGCGAGGTCTTCGCGACCACCCTGCTGGAACTGCGTAACGGATTCCTTGCGCTGCTTGACCATCTTTTCGATGACCGAGAGCACTTGGGCGTCGTCGAGCACGATGCGCTCGTCGACTTCACGTTGCTTGATAGCTGCAAGAAGCATGCGAATGAGCCCGAGGCGATCTTTCTCGCCCGAGCGCATTGCATTCTTCATGTCCGTGGTGATGCCGTCCTTGAGGGACATGCAGGACCCCGGATTAGCGAGCAGCGGGACGACCGCCGCCCGTGTCGCGCGTCGTGCGCTTCAGGTGGCGCTTGACTGCGGCCGCCTTCTTGCGCTTACGCTCTTGGGTCGGCTTTTCGTAGAATTCACGACGACGCAGCTCGGTCAAAACGCCAGCCTTTTCACAGGCGCGCTTGAAACGACGCAGCGCTGCGTCAAAATACTCATTCTCGCGGATACGGACGCTGGGCATCTGGGGCCTTCCTGCCTTGGACAAAAATGCCCGGCAACCCGGGCAAGACCGCCAATCTTAAGCACCGCGGGGCGCGAAATCAAATGTATGTCCTCGCCATCGAAACTTCTTGCGACGAAACGGCGGTCGCACTGCTCGGGGTGGCGGGGTCTTTTGCCGCCCCTAGCACTGCCGCCGGCAGCCCGGATTGGCCGAGCCCGCAGTTGCTGGCGCACGAGGTTTATACCCAGGCTGACCTGCACGAAATCTACGGTGGCGTAGTGCCGGAACTGGCCTCGCGGGACCATGTGCGGCGCCTTGCCCCGATGGTGCGGCGTGTCCTGGCGGCCGGTGGGCTGACTGGCCCCGAATTGGGTGGAGTGGTTTATACGGCGGGCCCAGGGCTTGTTGGGGCGCTCTTGGTGGGGGCAAGCGTCGCCAGAAGCCTTGCTTTTGGCTGGAATGTGCCGGCTCTCGGCGTTCACCATTTGGAAGGACACTTGCTGGCGGCGCGCCTTGAGGACGCGGCACCGGCATTTCCTTATCTGGCTTTGCTGGTGTCCGGTGGGCACACGATGCTCGTTAATGTTCGGGGCGTGGGCAGCTACGAAGTGCTGGGCGAATCGCTCGACGACGCGGCTGGCGAGGCCTTCGACAAGACGGCGAAAATGCTTGGCCTGCCCTACCCCGGCGGGGCCGCTTTGGCCGCCCTCGCTGAGGCCGGAAATCCGGGCGTGTTCAAGTTTCCGCGCCCTTTGCTCGACCGTCCGGGGTGCGATTTCAGCTTCAGTGGCCTCAAGACGGCGGCCGTTTTGGCCATTCGCGCGCAGCAAGCGCTGGCGCCGGAGGGGTTGCCGGAGCAAGTGCGCGCGGACCTTTGCCGCGGCTTCGAGGACGCGGTAGTGGAAACGCTCGTGGCCAAGACCGTGCGTGCTCTGGATGCCTGTGGTGCGCCCCGGGTAGTGGTGGCGGGAGGCGTAGGCGCCAATAAGCGCTTGCGCGCGCGCCTGGTCGAGGCCTGCGCGAGGCGTGGCGTCACGACGCACTACCCGCGCCCCCTGTACTGCACGGATAACGCGGCCATGATTGCGCTGGCCGGCTGGTACCGTCGCGAGGCCGGCGAGCAAGACGGGCTCCAGATTTCCGCGCGAGCGCGCTGGCCAGTCGATACACTGCGTGCCCCCGGTGGGCACTTTCAGGCGGAGTGAACGGAAATCATGGATCGCATTTTCCTGCGCGAACTGCGTGTCGAGACCATCATCGGCATCTACGACTGGGAGCGTGAAACCCGGCAGTTCGTCAGCATCGACCTCGAGATGCCCGTCGACATCCGCCGCGCTGCCGCTACCGACGACATTGCCGATACGCTGAACTACAAAAAGGTAGCGAAGCGCATCCTTGGCTATGTGGAGGCCAGCAGCTTCCAGCTCGTGGAAACGCTCATCGAGCGCATCGCCGAAATCATCATCAGCGAGTTCGATGTGGACTGGGTGAAGGTGACGCTGAGCAAGCCCGGCGCTATCCGTAACAGCCGCGATGTGGGCGTGGCCATTGAGCGTACGCGCGCGGACTATCCGCCGGCTGCCTGAAGCGGCCGCGGCGTGCGTTGCATGGCTGTCTCAATGATTGGCTTCATGCAATGACCCGCGTCTTCGTTGCCGCCGGCGGCAATATCGACCCTGCCCGCCGGCTGCCACAGGCATTGGCCGGGCTCCGCGCCGCCTTCGGCGAGTTGGCGGTGTCTCCCTGCTACGCAAATGCAGCCTTCGGTTTCGAGGGCGAAGAATTCCACAATTTGGTGGTGGCCTTCGACACGGCCTTGCCCTTGGCCGATGTGCTAGCGCAGTTGCATGCCATCGAGGAAGTCTGCGGGCGCGAACGCCACGCGGCGAAATGGGCGGCCCGTGCCATGGATCTCGATGTGCTGCTGTTTGGCGACTGCGTGGGTGAGTACCCCGGTGCCAGTTTGCCGCGGCCGGACTTGCTGAAGCGCGCCTACATGCTGGGGCCCTTGGCGGACCTTGCGCCGGGGCTTCTGCACCCAACACTGGGCGCTTCTATCGCCGCGCTTTGGGCTGCATTCGATAAAACCGACTGGCAGCCAAGACTGGTCTCGCTGGCCTGAACTGGCCTGAACTGGCCTGAACTGGCCTGAACTGGCCTGAACTGGCCTGAACTGGCCTGAACGGTTTGGTGCTCGCGTTTTGGCTGCGGGGTCAGTGGCCGCCGACAGTGCGGCCGCCGTCCACGGCCAGTATCTGGCCTGTCACATACGGCGCGTCCTTCAAAAAGAACAGCACCGCCTTAGCCACGTCTTCCGGGCTGCCCATGCGCTTCAGTGCGGTGCGGTCGAGAATGCTTTCCCGCAAAGCGGCGTCCGGTGGGGCGGTCCCTTCTGGCCAAAGGATGGGGCCCGGTGCCACGCCGTTCACCCGGACGGCTGGCGCCAATTCGCGCGCCATGGACTGCGTCAGCATATGGAGCCCCGCCTTGGCCGCACAGTAGACGGGGTGCTGCTTCAGCGGTCGCGTCGCATGAATGTCGATGATGTTCACCACTTGCCCGCCGTGCTGCCGCAGTTGCAAAGCCGCAGCCTGCAGCAAAAACAGCGGCGCGCGCAGATTGGTACCGATGAGATCGTCGAACTGCGCCGGGGTGATGGTGCCCACGGGGGTAGGGTAGAAAGTGCTGGCGTTGTTCACGAGCACGGTGAGTTTTCCGAAAGCCGCGACGGTGGCATCTACTAGAGCGGCGAGGGCGTCGACATCGAGTAGGTCGGCACGTAACGCCACGGCCGAGCCGGCGCGAAGGGCATTGAGTTCCGCGACAAGAGCTGCCGCCGGCGCAGCGCTACGGTGGTAGTGCACGGCAATGCTAGCGCCATGGGCGTGCAGCAGACGCGCCGTGGCTGCGCCCAAGCGCTTGGCGGCACCCGTCACCAGCACCACATCTTCGGCCAGAGAGAGGGAGTCCAACGTCGTTACCATGACGGCAAGATACCAATCCTGTGGCCGCAACGGGTGATAATCGCGTCATGGA
>CALPVO020000099.1 GCA_943327025.2 Janthinobacterium lividum | reverse complement strand
CTCTACTTCCACCCGTGGGCGCTCGAGATGGCACCGCGTTGGTCGCTGCGTTGGGGCAAAAGCTGGGAGCGCCGCCACCGTGGCTGGGACCGTTGGGATCAGCGGCGCGTACCACCTCCTGCCCCACCACCCTTATTCCAGCAACAGTTCCCGCGCGAGCGCTACCCGAATTCGCCTGAACTTCGCGAGCGATTGCGCGAGCGCAACTACCACTACCGTCCACGCGAGCCACTAACCGCACCGGTCACGCCGCCCGTCATCACGAACCCAAAACGCGAACAGCGCGAACGGGAGCGCGGGAATGGCCACCCGCGGGACGACCGCGCACCAGGATCGCCGCGAGGCCCCGGCGCTTGACCTGATTCGCACTTCCTCGCACCCTGCAAGCATTGCCGGGTGCGGGGAAGCGCGATGCGAAAGTTACAGTGGATAGCGGTGGGTTCAGCGGTGTTGGTCATTGCGGCCGCAGCCATCGTTTGGTTTTCGCCAAGCGCACAGGACGCCGTACTGCGCCGTGTGGCCGCCAGACAACTGCGCGCGCCATTGTCGCCGCCACCGTCAACCACTGCCATTCGTTTGGTTTTCTGCGGCACCGGCTCACCGCTACCAGACCGTCATGTCGCCAAGAGTTGCCTTGCCGTCTTCGCGGGTGGACGTTTCTTCGTGGTCGACACGGGGCCCGAGTCCACCGAAAACCTGCTCATGTGGCGCCTGCCCCTCGCGAAACTCGACGGCGTGCTGCTCACGCACTTCCACTCCGATCACATGGGTGAACTCGGGGAACTGAACCTGCAGTCCTGGTTGCAAGGCCGCCAAACACCACTCGCGGTCTACGGTCCGCCGGGCGTGGAGGAGGTAGTGTCAGGCTTCAACCTCGCTTACGCTCAGGATAAAGCGGTTCGACATGCGCACCACGCACGTGACCGCGGCTTGTTGCCGCTGTCGGCAAGTACTCTCGCTAGCCGAGCTATTACCGTAGGTACCGAAGGCCCCCTGTCCGGCACGGATTCGGCGGTCATGTATGACCGAGATGGCCTGCGCATCACGGCGTTCAAGGTAGACCACGGCGTAGTAAAGCCCGCTTACGGTTACCGCTTCGACTACCGTGGACGCAGCGTGGTGGTCAGTGGTGATACGCGCAGCACGTCGTTGATAGCGAACGCCGCTCGCGGCGCGGATGTGCTGGTACACGAAGCGCAGTCCAAGGCGCTGGTTAGCACTTTGTCTGCTGTTGCCAAGGAAAGCGGCAACCGACAGGTATCGCTGCTGCTCGGCGACACCAACGATTACCACACCACCCCGGCCGAAGCGGCCGCACTCGCCAACGCCGCCGGTGTACGCGAATTGGTCTTTACGCACTTCACGCCACCGAGCTCCAACCCATTGGTGAAGCGCGCCTTCTTTCGTGACGTAGACGCCGTGCGGCCAAAACATTGGCGTGCCGCAGAAGACGGCCTGTGGCTGGATGTGTCTGCCGAGGCCGGTGCCCTGCAGACGGGATTGGTAGGGCGTTAACGCCCACCGGAGCGCCGGTCAACCGCGCCAACCCGACCCATTTCCAGATACGGACTTGCCCCATGACAAACGCCAGCACCAGCCACCCTCCCGCGCCACACCTCTATCTGCAAGTACTAGTCGCCATCGCGCTGGGCATAGTCGTGGGCCATTTTTTTCCGGCCTTCGGCGAAGCTCTGAAGCCCCTAGGAGATGCCTTCATCAAGCTGGTGCGCATGATCATCGGTCCCGTGGTGTTCCTGTCACTGACTACTGGTATAGCGAACGCTCGCGAACACGGGCTCGTCGGTCGTCTCGCCGCGAAGACCTTGGGGTATTTTTTCGTGGTGTCCACGCTGGCGCTCGTGGTGGGCCTAGTGGTGGCTAACGTCGTACGCCCGGGCGATGGCCTGCACGTCTCAGCCGCCAGCCTCGACACCGGCAAGGTAGCGGACTACGTAGCGAAAGCGCACGACGCCAGCATCGTGGCCTTTCTGCTGAGCATCATTCCCGAGAGCTTCGTCGGGGCGCTAACGGGTACCGAACTACTGCCGATTCTGCTGGTAGCCATACTCACCGGCCTCAGTCTTGGGCGCGCCGGGGAACGTGGCCAACCATTATTGGTATTGCTCGAGAGCAGCATGGACGTGGTATTCCGCGTGGTTGCCATGCTCATGAAACTGGCACCCGTAGGCGCGTTCGGCGCCATGGCCTTCACCATCGGCAAGTACGGGCTCGGCGCATTGGCTAACTTGGCTGCGCTCATCGCCACTTTCTACGGCACTTCGTTGCTGTTTGTAGTGGTAGTGCTGGGCCTCATCGCCCGGGCTTCGGGCTTTTCGCTGTTTCGACTGGTCCGTTACCTGAAGGCGGAACTGCTGCTGGTACTCGGCACTTCTTCTTCGGAAGCCGCCCTACCCAGCCTCATGGCAAAACTCGAACAAGCCGGGTGTCGAAAATCCGTGGTTTCGCTGGTAGTACCGACAGGCTACTCGTTCAATTTGGACGGCACGAATATCTACATGACCCTGGCTGCGCTATTCATCGCCCAGGCCATGGACGTACCCTTGACCCTGTCCCAGCAACTGTTACTGCTGGCGGTAGCGATGATCAGTTCAAAGGGCGCCGCCGGCGTTACCGGCGCGGGATTCATTACGCTTGCGGCAACGCTTTCTATCGTTCCCGATATTCCCGTGGCTGGCCTCGCACTCATCCTTGGCATCGACCGCTTCATGAGCGAATGCCGCGCGCTGACGAACTTCACGGGCAATGCGGTAGCCACGGTAGTGGTGGCCGGCTGGGAGGGCGCTCTCGACCGCGAACAATTGCGGCGTACGCTCGGTAGTTAGTGCTACCCCGGGAGCGGCGCCCAGAACGAACCAGGCCCCAACGGCGGCAGCACACGCGCTGCTAGAAGTCGTCTTTGTCGTTCGTCAGTTCTTTTTCTTTCTCGTCGGCAATGATGGCGGTCTGCTGGTAAGCCGTACGCAAGCCTTCCGCGTCCAAGCCGGCCGGCAGTTGCATGCAGTAAACCAGCCCCAAGCGGTCACCGAAATCGCGCAATTGCCAGCCACCGAGAATCTTGCCGGCACCATCCTTCAGCAAAGACACGGCGATTTCCGCGGTTTCGTTGCCCGGCACGTAAAGGTTCGCTATGGACCACACTTCGCGAATAGGCATCTTGCCGAGCGTTTCCACAGCCGAGGAAACGAACACGACTTGCGAACGCTTGTCGTCAAAGCCGATAGTGAGCTTGTAGTCCCCGTCCTCGACAATCTCGTAGTTGGCTTTCAGTTCGTCGAGCGTCAAACCGACGGTGGGGTCCGCTTTGGCGCGCCCAATAGCGTCTTCCGCTGGAGCGGCCACTACCGGCGCAGACAGCATGGCCGTGCAGACGACCACGCAGACGATCCGGCAGACAGCAAAAGCAGTAGCCAACCAGTCCAGTCGGCGATGGGTGGACGAAGTCACGAACGGCACCCTCCAATCAGCTGAAGGGATGGCGGCGGACGATAGTCTGCTGACGGTCGGGGCCGGTGCTGACAATGTCCAGCGGCGCACCGACCAACTGCTCGATACGCTCGAGATAGCGCTGGGCATTGCCCGGCAGCTTGGCGTAGTCGGTGACCCCGACCGTGCTCTCGCTCCAGCCCGGCATGTCTTCGTAAACCGGCTCGCAGTCACCGAAGTGGTCGGACAGCAGCGGCGGCTCGACGGTCACTTCGCCACCGCGCCGGTAGCCAACACACAAACGTAGCGTGTCGAGACCATCAAGAACATCCAACTTGGTGATACACAAACCCGTGACGCTGTTGTGGAGGATGGAGCGGCGCAGCGCGACGGCGTCGAACCAGCCCGTGCGACGACGACGGCCAGTGACCGCGCCAAACTCGTGGCCAACGCGCGAGAGATGCTCGCCTGCCTCGTCGAATAGCTCCGTGGGGAAAGGCCCAGAACCCACGCGGGTGGTATAAGCCTTCACGATACCGAGCACGTAATCGAAGTTGCGCGGACCAATACCCGTGCCTGTGCCAGCGTTTCCGGCAGTGGTATTCGACGAAGTCACGAACGGATAAGTCCCGAGATCCACATCGAGCAACGCGCCCTGCGCGCCCTCGAACAGTACATTACCGCCAGACTTGCGCAGGTTACCTAGCGTCAGGCTAACGTCTTCCACCAACGGCTTCACGCGCTCACCCTGTGCCAGAATTTCCTCGAGGGTTTCCTGAAAACTGACCGGCGCTTCTTTGTAATAGTGCTGCAGCACGAAGTTATGGAAATCGAGCAACTCGCCCAATTTCGCCGCCAACTTCTCGCGCTGAAAAAGGTCCGCTACACGTACCGCGCGACGGGACACTTTGTCTTCATAGGCCGGACCAATGCCACGACCCGTGGTCCCAATGGCGTTCTCACCACGGGCACGTTCACGCGCCTTATCCAGTGCCACATGCGAAGGCAGGATGAGCGGGCAGTTCGGCGACAGCCGCAAACGGTCATACACCGGCACGCCGCGAGCGACCAGCATGTCCGCCTCACGTAGCAACGCGGCCAACGACACCACTACGCCGTTGCCGATGAGGCAGCGCACACCATCTCGCAGGATGCCGGAAGGAATGAGCGAGAGCACGGTCTTCTCGCCACCAATGACCAGCGTATGGCCAGCATTGTGGCCGCCCTGAAAGCGGGCGACAGCAGCACACCGATCGGTCAGGAGATCGACAATCTTGCCCTTGCCCTCGTCACCCCACTGGGTGCCGATGACGATGACGCTGCGCCCAGGGGCCACAGCTGGATTCTGCTGATTCAACGGCCGCTCCCAGGCTGCTTCATGTAACGGAAGAATTCACTGTCCGGTGCAAGCACCAACACATCGCCTTCCTTGCCCATGGACTTGCGGTAAGCCTGCATGCTGCGGTGGAAGGCGTAGAACTCTGGGTTCTTCTGGTAGGCACGCGCGTAAATTTCGGTCGCCTTCGCATCGCCCTCGCCGCGAATCTTCTCCGCGTCGCTGGCCGCATTCGCGATGATCTCGACTCGCTGACGCTCCGCTTCGGCGCGAATACGCGTGGCCTGCTCCTGGCCTTCGGCGCGCAATTGTGCCGCTTGGCGGGCAAAGTCCTGACGCATGCGGTTGAAAACCGAATCACTGACTTCTTCCGGCAGATCGATTCGCTTGACGCGCACATCCACCAGCGCAACACCCAACTGCTTCACGGAGGAACCCGCAAACGCCAGCATGTCGCCAATGAACTCCGTGCGCTGCGCCGCGACCACCTGCTGGATGGTGCGTTTGGCGATGACGCCCTTCAGGCCGTCTTTGACGATTTCTGCGAGACGGGCCGAAGCGGCATCCTCGCTACCACCAGTGGCACGGTAGTACTGCGCCACGTCGGTAATCTTCCACTTCACATAGAAGTCGACGTTGAGGATCTTGCCCTCGCTCGTCAAGAACTGCTCTGCAGGATAGTTACGGGTAAGCACCCGCTTGTCGAAACGGCGGATATCGTTCACGAACGGCAGCTTGAAGTGCATGCCGGGCGTGTAATCCGCTTCGATGATCTTGCCGAGCTCCGAACGGATGGCCAATTCGTTCTGCTGGACGATGAACACGGACTGCGTCAGCACCAGCAACGCAGCGAAGACAGCGGCAATGCCGGCTAGAGTACGGGTTTCCATTAGCGGCTCCCTCGCGAACGAACATCGGGTTCTTCAGAGGCGGGAACGGGGGTGACAGTCACCTCGCCGTTGCGGGGCATGGCGGACCCGGAAGACGGTGCCGCCGGTGCCGAAGCGCGACTGCGCTCCACCAACTTGTCCAGCGGCAGGTACAGCATGTTGTTGCCCGCCTTGCTGTCAACGATCACCTTGGCGCTCTGGCCGTAGACCTGCTCCATGGTCTCGAAATAGAGCCGCTGCCGCGTGACGCCCGGGGCCTTGGCATAGGCTGAGGCCAGCGCGATGAAACGTGCGCTTTCACCACTGGAATCGGCCATGACGCGGGAGCGATAGGCAGCGGCATCTTCCAGCGACTGCTGGGCGGTACCGCGAGCG
Organism: Janthinobacterium lividum; assembly: GCA_943327025.2. Classification (GTDB taxonomy): domain Bacteria; phylum Pseudomonadota; class Gammaproteobacteria; order Steroidobacterales; family Steroidobacteraceae; genus CAIOHZ01. The sequence continues at coordinate 1,638 of CALPVO020000099.1, read as the reverse complement.
TTCGGGAGAATGTTGTTCGCGTAGGCTTGTGCCTCTAGCGAGAAACGCTCCTTGTCCTCGCGTGCCTTGATGGCGTCCTTCTGCGACGGCGCCACTTGCTCGGGAACACGGACGTCCTGCAGGTTCACGCTGATAACCTCAAGGCCCGTCTTGTATTGGTCGAGCGTGCGCTGTACCAAGTCCTTCGTGCGCACCGCCACTTCCTGGCGTCCTTTCTCCAGCACGGCATCCATGGTGCTTTGGCCGACAATCTCGCGAATGGCGCTTTCCGAGACCTCGCCCAAGGTCTTTTCCGGGTCCGCAACACTAAACAGGTACTGCACCGGGTCCTTGCGGCGGTACTGCACTGCGAGGTTGATCTCCACCAAGGCCTCGTCCTGCGTCAGCATGCGAGTGCTGTCGGCGAACGAAACGAATTCCTCGGTGTTCACCAACACGCGGCGCTCTACGGGCCAAGGGATATGCCAATTGATACCCGGACTGGCAATTTCGCTGAACGAACCGAAGCGGGTAACCACCGCGCGCTCACCCGCGTCCACGACATAGAAGCCCGTGAGGCTCCACAGCGCCGCCAGTGCCCCGACAATGGCGCCCCAGTTCACACCCGGCGCGGGCTCATCATTCGTCTCCGGTGGCTTGCCACCACCAAAGAGCGCTTTCAACTTAGCCTGCAAGTTGCGCACGATGTCATCGAGGTCCGGCGGCCCCTCTTCAGGACGCGGGCGGTTCTTCCAAGGTTCTTTGCCACCCCCGGATTCGTTCCACGCACTGGCGCGCCAGGGCCGCAGCACGAAAGTCGCTGACCGCTGGACCAGAGCGCGGAGCAGCAGACCCAAGTCCGACAGGACCGAGAGCAAACCGACGAACCCGTCCCGGGCGCGGCGGGCATAAAGGATGGCTGAGGAAGGCATGGGAGTACCGGGGGTTAGGCGCGCAGTGCGGCGTCCGTGCGCGTGGATTGTAGGAAGGGGGCGTTGTCGTTACAAGATAAAACCACACCCAAGCCCTCAGTGGGGGTTGCCGTGGCTGAATCGGACGTTGTTTCAATGCCCACGCCGGGCGGGACAGGAAGGCCCTCCCGACGACACAGGGCTTGGAGCTCGCTGGCGGCGACTTCCAGTTGCAGGACGAAATCGCCAGTCTCGCTGACCGCCTCCTGCTGGATGGCGCCGAGACGGTAAAGTTCGGCCCGGATCTTGCCGGCCGAGGGGGGCAAGCGCCATTCGAGCTGGACAACCCGCCGCCCGAAGCGTTCGGCCAGCGCCTGCCGCAGCAAGTCCAGCCCCTCGCCCGTCCGGGCCGACAGAAACACGCGGACCACCTGACCGTGCTCGTCGCGCTCGAGGCGGGCGGGCTCTTCCAACAGGTCCACTTTGTTGAAGACCTGGATGGTGGGGATGCTACCGGCGCCAATGCCCTCGAGCACCTCGTCTACCTGCCGTATGCGCTCCGCGCGCTCGGTATCTGCGGCGTCGACCACGTGCAAGTGCAGGTCGGCCTCACGGGCTTCAAGCAGGGTGGAACGGAAAGCAGCGACCAGCTCATGAGGCAGGTCGCGAATGAACCCGACCGTATCCGCCAGCACGATGTCCGGGCAATGCGGCAAACGCAGCCGACGAACCGTTGGGTCCAAGGTCG
>CALPVO020000098.1 GCA_943327025.2 Janthinobacterium lividum | reverse complement strand
TGACGCCGATCTTCAGGCGGATTTGGTTGATGAAGATAACGATGGTGTTGGAGCGCTTGATGTTGCCGGTGAGTTTGCGCAGCGCCTGCGACATGAGGCGGGCATGCAAGCCAACCTGTAGCTCGCCCATTTCGCCCTCGATTTCCGCCTTCGGCGTGAGAGCGGCGACCGAGTCGACGACGACGACATCGACGGCACCCGAGCGCACCAGCATGTCGGTGATTTCCAGCGCCTGTTCGCCAGTGTCCGGCTGGGATACGAGGAGGTCCTGGACGTTCACGCCAAGCTTTTCGGCGTAACTGGGGTCCAACGCGTGTTCGGCATCCACGAAGGCCGCCGTACCGCCGGCCTTCTGGCATTCAGCGATGACCTGCAGCGTGAGGGTGGTCTTGCCCGAAGATTCCGGGCCGTAGATTTCCACGACGCGCCCCTTCGGTAGGCCGCCAATGCCGAGGGCGATATCCAGCCCCAGCGAACCGGTGGAGATGACGTCGAAGTCCAGGGCGGTGGATTCGCCGAGGCGCATGACGCTGCCCTTGCCGAACTGCTTCTCGATCTGACCCAGAGCGGCGGCTAGGGCCTTCTTGCGGTTTTCATCCATGGTGCGTGCCTCGGTAGGTGGAAGGGGACGGATACTGTTTGAATGTACAGTAGTGTAGCCCAAGGGTGGCTCACTACGCGAGCCCGCATTCGCGATGTGTTTATTTAATTTTCGCGGTGTCCACCGGGCGGATCGCCCCAAGCAGCCCCTCGAGGGCAAAAACGACGGTTTGGCGCCGCACGGCCTCGCGGTCGCCGGGGAAATGGCGACACTCCGCACGAGATTCTACAGAAGCCTCAATGCGCCACGCCCAGGCTGTCCAAACCGTCCCCACCGGCTTCGCCGCCGTACCGCCGGCAGGCCCCGCCACCCCACTGACCGCCACGGCGAACTCGGCCCCGGAGCGTTCCAAAGCACCCTGCGCCATGGCCAGCACTGCCGCCTCGCTCACCGCGCCGTGGCTGGCCAAAAGCGCTTCCGTAACGCCTAAATCTTGCTGTTTGGCCGTATTGGAATAGGTCACCCAGCCGCGCTCGAACCATGCGGAGCTACCAGCGATATCCGTGAGCACCTTGGCGATCCATCCGCCTGTGCAACTCTCGGCTGTCGCCACCCGCGCCCCGCAACGCAGCAAGGCATCGCCTACCGCCACTGCCAACGGCCAACCGGATTCTGGAGACATCGCACACCCTCAATTGCTTCCCGACCAGTTTAGCCGGGGCCAGGCCCCGCTAACCCCCCCGCGGCGCCGGCCACCGCTGGCAGGCAAACATGCTACTGGTCATCGACGCCTATCCTGCGTACATTTCAGGGAATAGATTCGCGTCCCCTATCAGCGAGAAACCCATGGCCAACCGATTGCCCATTGCCCTCCTCTCCCTGCTGCTGGCACTGCCGGCCAGCGCGCTGGCACAAGCCCCGAGCAGTGCCGACACCACCGCAACGGCCGCCGCCCTGCCGGCAGTGGCCTTCGGTACCGTGCCCGCTATCGACAACGTAACGCTATCGCTGGACGGCAAGCTGCTCGCCTCGGCCTATGTCGGGAAGCAGGTTTCCATCACCATCCTCGACCTCGTCGCCCGCAAGCCGCGCCATCGCATCGCGTTTGACCAGAACATGAAGTTGCGCAGCATGGGTTTTGTCGACGACACCACCTTGCTGGCCAACTTTAGTATCACCTATGCGGCGCAGGGCGACCCGGACTCCAAGTCTGAACTCGGCGCCACTTTCGCTATCAACGCCGAAGATGGCAGCTCGCGCGTTCTCATGGAGGCGCGCGAGAACAATCGGGTGGTGCCCTCTTCGGCCAGGGTCGCCTCCCGCAAGGGCGGCGGACCGGGGGAAATTCTGATGACCGCCCGGCTGACAGACCTGCCAGATGCTGCAGGCATGATTCCGGGCAGCGCCACCGCCTACATCCTCGCGGTGAACACCAAGACGGGCGCTTTCCGGCCGCTCGAGAAAGGCGGCCGTTACACCGGCGGCTGGCTGTTCGACACGGAAGGCCGGGCCCAAATTCGTATCGATTCGCAGTTCCGCGAAATGGCCAAGGAAGGCACCACCACCCTGCGCTACCGCAAGGGCGATGACTGGGTCCAATTCCACGAGGCAACCGGGCGCGACTTCAACCCCGTTGGCCTAGGTGCCGATGGCAAGTCCGTGCTGGTCATCAGCGCTCTGGGCAGTGACCGCAAGAAGCTTTGGACCATCCCCATCGATGGCAGCGGCCCGCAGTTGCTCTTCCAGGACCCTGACCACGACGTGGAAGGCGCCACGACCGACCGCTACGACGGCCGCTTGTTGGCGGTTAGCATTGGCGGCCTCGAACAGCGTATCCACTGGCTGGATGCCGACGCCGAGGCGCGGCAAGCCTCCGTGGCAGCAGCCCTGCCTGGCCGTCGCGTCAACGTCAGCGGCTACTCGCGCGACGGACGCTATGCCGTAGCCTTCGCACAAAGCCGTACCAATCCTGGTGCGTATTTCTTGGTGGACTTCCAGACCAACCGCGCCGAGATCGTCGGGCAGGAATATCCGACGTTGGCGAAGAGCCAACTGGGACCTGCCAAGCTGGTGTCCTATCGCACCCGCGACGGCTACACGGTGCCGGCCTACCTAACCCTCCCACCCGGTATCGAAGCGAAAAACCTCCCGGTGGTCATGCTGCCGCATGGCGGACCGGAAGCCCGCGACAGCATCAGCTTCGACTGGTGGTCGCAGTTCGTGGCTACACGCGGGTATGCCGTACTGCAACCGCAGTTCCGTGGCTCTACCGGCTTCGGCGAGGAACATCGGAAAGCCGGTTATCGCCAGTGGGGCCGGCGCATGCAAGACGATGTCTCAGACGGCGTGAAGTATCTGGTCGACCAGGGCATCGCGGACCCGACGCGGGTCTGCATCGTCGGCGCCAGCTACGGCGGCTATGCCGCCCTCGCCGGTGCCACGCTCACCCCCGAACTCTATCGCTGCGCGGTGAGCGTTGCCGGCGTTGCCGACCTGACCCAAATGATTGAATGGGTCGCCGGCAATGGCGGCCCCCAGTCGCCCGCCGTGAAGTACTGGCGGCAACATATCGGTGACCCGGGCAGCGCCGCAGTCGATGCCATTTCACCGGCGCGGCACGTCGAAAAGGCCAATGCCGCGGTCATGCTGATGCATGGCAAAGACGACACCATCGTGCCGTTCGAGCAATCCGAGATTATGGCGAAGGCCTTGCAGAAGCAGGGCAAGGCGTACGAGCTGGTGCGATTAGACGGCGAGGACCATTGGCTGTCACGCAGTGAGACGCGCACGCGAATGTTGCAGGAATTGGAGCGCTTCCTTGGCGAACACCTCGGCCCCACGGGCCGCTGATACCGCCACCCCCGCTGTGCCTCCGGAAGCGCCAGCGCTTTCGGAGGCTCGCTTGCGCTCGGTTTCCGGGCGCCCACTCTGGTTGAGCCCCGGCCTATGGCCAGTCCAGTGGTTGGTATCAGCGCTGTTGCTGAGCACATTCGTTACCGTGCTCGTGCTGCAATTGGGCTTTGCCTACGGATTCTATGGCCAGCACCTGCAGTCCGATGAAGAAGCCGCCGCGCGCGAAAAAGCGGCAGTGCTCGCACAGACCGTAGTCGCTGCCAAATCGCGCCTCACCAAGACGGTCACTGACTACGCACCTTGGTCGTTGAGCATCGGCTATCTGGACCAGCGCATCACCAAGGCGGCACGGGAGGACGCGGAGTCGGGCGCCAGACTCGACCGCCTCATGCTCGATGTCGATGCTTTTCTCGGGCCAGACCATCGGCTCGTGCTGGGCTATCGGCGCGACCCCGCCCACAGTTTGGCGGACCTCAAGCCTGGCCTGCCACCCAAGCCGGCACTGCCACTGTCGCAAGCCGCTTTCGATGCCCTATTCAACGCGACCGATTTGGCAGGTCATCTGACGGATAACCGCCCGGGCTCCGGTTACGCCCTGGCGGGTGGACGCCTGTGGCTGTGGGCCTTGGCACCCGTCTTGTCACGCGAACAGCCAGGCACTATCAATGGTTGGTGGGTAGCGGCGCGCGATCTTGAGGTGGTGGTCAACGCCACCACCAACCAGCAACTCGCGGGCTACCGCCAACTGGTAGTAGTGCCACGCGGAACAGTGCCGCCCGGTAGGCCACAGATTATCGGTCGGACGTCCGAAGCGCTGGAGATCCAAACCCTCATCGGGCATCTCGACGATACCCACGAACTGGTGCTGCGCATGAGTTCGCCACGCGAAGCCTCTGCAGCTTTCCGGCGAACAACGCGCTACTTCGCATTGACCAGCTTAGTCATCGGCTTGGGCTTGGCGATGGTGCTGCTGGCCGTACTGAACGCGCAATTGCTGCGGCCGCTACGACAACTATCCAGACAACTGGAGGCTTTGGCTCAGGGTGCCACCACAGTCACCGCACTGCCGCCTGGGCCCGGCAGTCCCGAAATCCGCAGTCTCAAAGACGCTATCGATACCCTATTGCAGGCCCGCAAGGCGCGCGAGGAGGCGGAACACGCCCGCGACGCCGCACGCGAAGCCGACCGCCAAAAATCCGAGTTCATGGCCACCCTGACCCATGAACTGCGCAATCCCCTGCACGGGGTTCTCGGCATGACGGAATTGCTCGCCGCTGCGCCATTGCCGGCTGACCAGCAGGCACAGGCCGCCGTGCTGCATGGGGCCGTGGTGTCGTTGAAAGCCATCGCTGATGACGCCTTGACCGTCAGCACATTGCAGGCAGGACGTCTGCGCCTGAATGTTGCGCCCACTGATATCCGCGGCATGCTGCAGAGTCTGCGCGAATTGCACCTGCAGGACGCCAGCCGCAAGGGTCTAGGGGTCGAGTGCCATGCCGATGCGGGCCTGCACCCTGCCTATCTCGCCGACGAAAGCCGCCTGCGGCAAATCATCGGCAACCTCGTGGGCAACGCCATCAAGTTCACGCAGCGCGGCGCCATTACCCTCACGGTCCGTCTCGTCGGCGAGGATGACGGACGGGCACGCCTGAAATTCTCGGTAACGGACTCCGGCCCGGGGCTGGCGCCTGCCTTCCGACAGCGCGCCTTCGACCTGTTCGCGCAAGGTCCGGACAGCCAAGGCAGTGTCAATGGCGGTGTGGGCTTGGGGCTCGGCATCGTGAAGAGCCTAGTGGACCTGATGGGTGGCCATGTCGAAGTGGACTCCGTTCAGGGCGTGGGCAGCACCTTCAGCTTCACGATTCCCCTAGAACGAACCGAAGCAGTGGTGCTGCCACCCGTGGTTCGGGGGGCAACTGAAGCGACCAAACCGTGCCGCGTCCTGCTGGTGGACGACAACGCCGCCGGCAGACAAGTATCGGGCTCCCTGCTGGCACATCTCGGCGCAGTCGTGACACCGGCGTCCGGTGGTCAGGAAGCACTAGACAGCTACACCAGCAACCCGGAAGGCTTCGATCTGGTACTGATGGACGTACGCATGCCGGACATGGATGGGCACGAGGCGACACGACGACTGCGCGAATGGGAAGCCACTGAAGGGCAAGGCAGGCATGTGCAAGTGGTCGCGCTAACCGCGAACTCTGCCCCCAGCGACCAGTTGCAGGCACGCGCGGCGGGCATGGACGGCTACCTCACCAAGCCCGTGCGACTCATCGACTTGCGCAACTTGCTGCGGACCGCGCAAAACGCCGGCAGCTAGGCCCGGTAATTTCGTACTGCTTGCTGAACTTCCTGCAGGTGCTTCGAGACCTGCAAGCTGGCGTCGAGCGCGCGCTCCACGCCATGTCGGGTGGGCAACGACAAATCCTGACGAATACCAAGCAACTCGAGTTGTCCCACGACCACACCCAGCCAATTGCCGAGGTCGTGGATGACACCGCCCAAGCGTTCCATGTCGTCGCGAAACTCGGGCGAACGGGGGTCTGGCAACGGTCCATTCATCGCAACACTCCTGGCAGGGCGCCTTGGACGGCGCAATCTTCGGTAACGAACACCCTAGCGCAACCGCAACACGCGGTACGCCACCCTCTCTCCTGCCTCCATGGCCCCTTCCATCCCCGAATGCACGCGAGCCATGTGCTCACCGGCAAAGTGCAGGCGCTGACCGGCGATGTTCACCGCCGCCGCATGGCTGGCTCCTTGCCCAGGCATCATGTGGTGGTAGATGCCGCGAGCCCAAGGCACCTTGCACCAACTGAAGACACGCGCGACCGACAACTGGCCAAGCGCTGATGGCCGTGCCGCCTCAAGGCGCCGGACTGTCTCTGCTCCAGCCTGCGCTTCCGACAGACGGTCCAAATGATCGGCAAACGGGCCGTAGAGCCAAGTCTTCAGCACAGGCGGGTCCTGGCTGGCTATGAACACCCGACCCAGCAGCGGATCGTCACTCCATAACGTGTCAGGCAGCCCATCGTGTTGCCAGAACGCTGTTTTCGCCTTCAGGAACACGAAGCTGACTCGTGTATACCCTAGCGCCGCAATATCCGTCGCTAGCGCAGGACCAAAAGCACCCTCAACCGGCAACTGCCGCAACGCCGCGAAGGGCAAGGTGCAAATGACCTGCGGCGCCTGCAGGGTGCGCCCCGAAGCGAGCCGCACACGTACCAAGCCGGGTTCTTCGCTGATACCCGCCACGGCCTCGCCTAGGCGCACTGCACCCCGCAGACTGGCCGCCATCGCTTCGGGGAGGCGCTGGTTGCCACCTGCCACGGACGCCGTGGCGCCAGGGCCGGAGCGGAGAATGATGGACGCCCGCGCCGCCTGCAGCGCCGAGAATGAGTGGATACCGTTACCGTTGAGATTGGCGGAAATGAGGCGACGCGCTTCGGCGCTGGCCCCGGCGCGGGTCAGCCCTTCGGCCAGAGAGCCATCGAGGCGTTGAATGACGCCCGGGTCCATCCAGGCTTCGCGGTCCGCGAGGCGCTCCATCTTGCCGTCGTAAAAACTGCCGAGCGCCGCCGGGCCCACGGCGCGCTCATCGCCTTCCGTCAGGTTGGCGTTGGCGCCGGCCCAATCCTGCTGGCGAACGGTCTGGCCATTGATGCGATAAAGCGCGCCGCGGCGGTCGGACACGCCGGTGACAATGGGCTCATAGACCAGCCCCACGCCCAACCGTGCGGCCATGGAACGCACGCGCCCGTAACTAGCGCCGATGGTCTGCCCACCCGCCTCAGGCCGGCCCGGCAGTTCGTCCAACGTCCAGAGACGGCCACCGATGCGCTGCTGCGCTTCCAGCACCGTGACCTTCAGGCCCTCGCGCTCAAGGATGAGCGCTGCATTCAAACCAGAAAGACCCGCGCCGATGACGATGACATCCGCCTCAGTACGCCCCCAAGCGAGCCTTGGCGCCGCAGCAGCGACCAGCGCGGCACTGGAACCCAGCAACCACTGACGGCGAGTGAGCATGGAGCGCCTCCCGAAGATGAACCGTAGAGCCATCATAAACCCGTCAGGCAGAGAGGGTGCAGGCCTTGGCGGGTTAAACTGCTGTCGAGTAGGACCGCCCACACCCCGGTGATCAGAACCCGATGACGACGCCAACTGGCCCCGACCTGAGCGGCCATACCCCGGTAATGCAGCAATATCTGCGCCTGAAAGCGCAGCACCCCAGTGTGCTGCTCTTCTACCGCATGGGCGATTTCTACGAATTGTTCTTCGACGACGCGGAGATCGCCAGCCGGGCTCTGGGCATTGTGCTCACCAAACGAGGC
>CALPVO020000097.1 GCA_943327025.2 Janthinobacterium lividum | reverse complement strand
GTGGTGGTCCTGGAGGTGGCGGATGGTCTGCTGCAGGCGGAAACAGCAGCAGTGCTCGATTGTCCCCAAGCCAGCACTTACTTCAATGCCCTGGTGTTCGCCGCCCAAGACGCCATGGGCGCGGCCGCCGGCGTAGACTGGTTGGAGCAGCGCGGGTTGCGTGTTGAGGCGGTCACGGGTTTGCTCACCGCTGCACCGCTTGCCAGCCGTGAAGCCGCAGAGGCCACGGGTCTGCCGGTGTTGGGCCTTGCCGCCCTCGGCGGGGCGAAGGCTGCGCGCGACCTGTACGCCGCCGCTCGCCAAGTCCATGACGCCACCCTCGCCTTGGAAGCGGGTTGCGCGGCCTAATGCAGCTTCCCCTCCCCAATGGCGGTCCCCGTCGGGGCTGGTTCATTCAGTTGACGCTGTTGGCCTGTGCCGAACTCGGTGCCTTGTTTGGTCTGGCATTGGGCATTCGACACGCGTTTGATGCGGTGTTGGTAGGCGGGCCGGTGGCGGTTCAGCAGCTGGGTGTCAGTTGGTTGGTTTGGGGTTTGTCGCTCGTTTTAGTGTCCGCCATTGCGCGTGGCTGGCAGCGCCCACTGGGTGAGCGTTTCGGGCAGCACTATGCGCGCCGCGTCCGTTCGCGGGTGTTGCGCTGCTGGTTGTCCGCCGATGCCGAGGGCACCGACAAGGGAACTCCAGTCGTGTCCCCGTCTCCTGAGGCGGAGCCGGATACGGCGGGCCGGGGCTCTCTGCTGGTGCGTTTGCTCGGCGACACCACGGCGCTCTCCCGGTGGCATGGTCGTGTCAAGGCCCGTTCCTTTGCCAACGTGACCGCCTTGGCGGTGGTCACGGTGGCGCTGGCGGTCGTTGCTTGGCCATTGGCTTTGGCCGCGATGGGGCCGTTGTTGTTCGGCTTGGCCGCCCAATGGTGGGTGGGCCTGCACTTGGAGGCCCGTGCGACCAATGCTCGACAGCAACGTGCGCGCATGGCGGCGAGCGTGGCGCGCACCCTGGATGCCGGTTCCGGAAATTCCGCTGATGTAGATACCCGGGCGGTGAAAAATCTCGACCGCCGTGGACGCAAGCTCAGCATTGGCATGGTCGACGCTGCGCAAGCCAGTGGGGCCTTGGAGGGGCTGGGAATGCTGATGACCGGCGGCGCATTGGTGGCGACGCTGGGTGTAGGTACCTATTTGGTCGGTCACGCTCAGGCCTCGGCCGGTACCGTGTTATGGGCGGCGCTCTGGGTGGGCCAGTCGTCCCGTCCGATCCACGAACTGGCCCGCGCCCAAGACGCGTGGCGTCGTGCCCGCGTCAGCGAACGTAACCTGTCACGTTTTTTGGCCCGTGGTCGCGGTGTTTCGGGCAGCCGTAAAAAGGGTGCCCCTAGGCGCCGCAAGGAGCCCCGAACCGAGGGGCAGCCGTGATCACCCACGTTGAAGCCCTGCCACTCGAGGTGCCCCGCGGGCGGGTCGTGCTGCGGGTGCTGCCGGGACCGTCTGGTGGCAAGTGCTATGTCTATTTGCCACGGCAATGGCAACCTGGCGGCCCGGTATTGGCTGCCATTCATGGCATCTCGCGAAACGCCCGTGAGCAAGCCTTATTGTTCGCTGGCTGGGCGGAACGTCATGGCTTCGCTGTCATCGCGCCACTGTTCTCTCGGGAAAATTATCGCGACTATCAGCGCCTCGGTATTGAGGCACGCGGGCAGCGGGCCGACCGGTTCTTCATCCGGGTGCTTGAAACGTTTGCCGACTGGGCGGGTGCACCGGTAGAGCGTGTGAACCTCTTCGGATACTCGGGTGGTGGTCAGTTCGCTCATCGTTTTGCTTTGCTATACCCGGGGCGTGTTGCGGGGCTGGCGCTCGGGGCGCCGGGTTGGTACACGCTGCCCGATGAACGTCGCGCTTTCCCGCTCGGCATTGCCGAGTTCCCGGAAGAGATTACGCCTGACCTAGCCGCCTGGCTGGTCTTGCCGATGATTGTGCTGGTGGGTAGTGAAGACAACCAACGCGACCCGGCACTGCGGCAATCGGCGCGACTCGACCGTTTGCAGGGGTTGACCCGTATCGAACGCGGCCAGCGGTTCATCGCCGTCACTGCGGCCGCTGCGCGCAAGCGCGGCCTGACGCCGCGGTTGGAATTCACCTTGCTGCCCGGCGTTGGACATAGCTTCGAGGCAGCCATGACGGCTGGCGGGTTGCCTGAAAAAATACTGCCTTTTCTCGGCCTGCAGGCCCTGTCGGTTACTGGAGATTGATGATGTTGTCGAATTCTCTCGTGCGGTTCGCACGCTCCTCGTCGGCTGTTCGTGTCGGCGTAGCCGGTGCCGTAGTACTTGCACTATCGCTGGGGGCATCGGTCGCGGAAGCGGCCAAGCCCAAGTCGGGCTTCGACTTCGACCCGGATTCGGGCTTGACGCTCCGCCTCGGCGATGGTCGCAAGGCGGTCAAGCTCATTCTCGATGGCCGTATCCATGCGGACTACGCGCAGTATTCCGGTGATGGGGCCACGCTTAACGACGGCTTCTTGTTGCGCCGCGCACGCCCGGCACTCGCACTGGACCTTGGTGATTGGAAGATCAAGGGCGAGTACGAATTCAGCCCGCGGTCGAAGGGCATCCGTCAGGCATGGGTAGATTACTCGGGCTTCAAGCGTACTTCGCTACGCTTGGGTAACCAGCCGACCAGCTTCGGCTTTGAAGCTTCCGGTTCGTCGAACGACAACCCGTTCATGGAGCGTTCGGTGGCGTCGGCGTTGGCCCCCGGCATCATGCTGGGTCTCACCATGCGCAAGTGGGACGACCGCTGGAACGTGACGCTAGGTGCGCATACCAACGACATTTCTGACGACGAACAGCGTGGACTCGATGGTCGTGGCGTAACGCTGCGCGTAGTGGGCCAGCCCTACAAGGCGCGCCGTACGCGCCTGCATGTCGGTGCTTCGATGGAAGTGCGTGACGCAAACGCCGTCGGTTCCCTTCGTTACCGTATCCGTCCGGAGTCTAATGTCGATGGCGGACGCTTGGTCGATACGGGCGTAATCAACGGGGTGGACGGCTTGGTCACCGCTGCGGTCGAGGCTGCCTGGCAGCGCGGCCCTTTGCTATTGAGTGCCGAGTATCTGCAGTCGCGCGTTGCGACGGCCACCGGGCCGGACCTTGAATTCAGCGGTTGGGAGGCGACGGCGTCGTACTTTCTGACGGGTGAGCGCCGCGAGTATTCCGCAGCGATGGGTTCGTTCGGGGCAGTCGACCCGCGCCGCAAGTGGGGTGCTGTGGAGCTGAAAGCACGCCTGAGCGAAGTCGATTTGAGCGACGGTGGTTTCAACGGTGGCATGGAGCGGAATGAGGCGTTCGGCGTGAACTGGTGGTATTCCGCCAAGATTCGCGTGTTGGCAGAGTACCTCCGCGTGCAGGCCAAGCCCGGTGCGAACGGTTTGCTCCAAGATCCTACTGTCGCCCAGGTGCGCCTGCAGGTGGCTTTCTAACTGCATCCCTCTAGACGGCTGAACGAGGAATTATTTTCCTTGAATAACAGTCGTCTAGGTTGATTTTCTAGATAGAGGTGACACAATGCTTCCCAAGTAGCTGCCGCGAAAGGCAGCAAAGGGGAAGCGTTGAGCGTGGTCTATCGCGATCCTGCCCTGCAGGGAGCCTTTGTTGGGAGTGCCACGGGCCTTCCCGAGGGCCGCGATTTCACTGCTTCCGACCTTCTGTCCCCGCAGTTGTGGGACCGTCGCGCCGGCTTGGCGCCACTCGGCATAGACGTTTCCTGCACCAAGATCGCCATCGACTTCCAGTCGTTGCAGGCTGCTACGGCCGAGGCGGTCCTGCAGCAAAGTGTTGAAATCCTTCGCGAATCGACGCGGGCGGACGCTGCCTTCATTGCCTTGTACGACGCGACGGCGGCACGTGTCGAGCGTGTGGTAGCGGCCAAGGCACACTTCACCGGGGCCGCGCCGGAAAGCCTCGCGGGCGTGCCAATGGACAGCCTGCCGTGGATTCGCGAGCGTCTGGGCCACAGTCGTCTGCTGGAAATCCGCGACACACTGCAGGCCCGCAATGACCTTGCCGGCGAAGCCCTAGTCTTTGGCGAACGGGGTTTGCGCGCCGTGTTGGTGGTGGGCTTTGCGGTGCGTGGCCGGCCGGCCGGCTTCATCGGGCTGGGAACCGCCATGCCGGTGGAAGGCTGGGATGTTTCCTTCCACCTGCTACTCAAATTGGTGGGTATCAGCCTCGGGACGGGTCTGGACCGCGTGGCACTTGCCCGCGACCACGAGGTGCTACGGGAACGCACGGCACTGGTGGACAGTTGTGCCAATGACGGCGTCTGGGAATACGACGCGCAGACGCAGGAAACCCACTTCAGCGCCCGCTGGAAAGCCATGTTGGGTTATGGGCTCAGTGATCTGGATGGACGCGGGCCCGGCTGGAAGCAGTTGGTGCACCCGGAAGATTTGCCGTTGCTCTCACAGCAGCTACGTGACCATGTTTCCGGGCAAACGGGGCCGGTGCGTAGCCTGCATAGGCTGCGCCATCAGGACGGCGACTGGCGTTGGGTGGAAAGCCGCCTCCGTGCGCAACTGGATGCTGGGGGTGCGCTGCGGCGTTTGGTCGCCGTCGAATTCGATATCACGGAGCGAAAGCGCTATGAAGAAGCGCTATTCCGTGAAAAAGAAAACGCGCAGGTGACGTTGCACAGCATTGGGGATGGTGTCATTACCGCCGACCGGCACGGGCAGGTGGAATACCTGAACCCCGTTGCTGAAGCGCTCACTGGTTGGCACTTGCCCGAGGCGCTCGGTCGTGACATCGGTGAGGTGTTCCGTACTTTCCACGAGGAAAGTTGCGAGGCGCTGGAAAACCCCTTGCTGGCCTCCGTGCGCCAACAGCAGTCGGTAAAGGCTTTGCGGCCTACTTTGCTGGTACGTCGCGACGGTAATGAGCTCTATGTGCAGAGCACCGCAGCGCCAAGGCGCAGTGGTGCGGGCGAGGTGGTGGGCGGCGTGCTCGTGTTCCACGACGTGACCGAAGCGCGTGAGCTGCAGCGACGCCTGACCTACCACGCCAGCCATGACGTGCTGACCGGCTTGCCGAACCGACGCGAGTTCGAGCAACGCTTGGAACGTGCCTTGAAGTCGGCTCATGCGGGGGAGGGCAGTTACGCATTGCTCCATCTGGATTTGGACCAGTTCCGCATCGTGAACGATACCTGCGGCCACAACGCGGGCGATGCGCTGTTGGGTCAACTGGGCACCCTGCTGAAAGGCAAAGTCCGTTGGCGTGATGCGCTGGCCCGGTTGGGTGGTGACGAATTTGCGGTGTTGCTGGAGCACTGCGCAGTGGATGAGGCCTTGCGCCTCGCCGAGGGGCTGCGCGAAGCAGTCCGCGGGTTCCGGTTCGTTTGGGGTGAGCGTTCCTTCCGCCTCGGAGCGAGCATCGGCTTGGTCACACTCAATGCCGAGACGCCCGACTTGGCTGCGGCGCTGTCTGCTGCCGATGGTGCCTGCAATGCGGCGAAGGAAGCCGGTCGCAACCGGGTCCATTGCTTCGAGGAAAACGACCTCGATTTGATGCGACGTCGTCGCGAGATGCAGTGGGCGGCACGCATCAATGCCGCGCTTGAGGAAGGCCGCTTTGAGTTACACCGGCAGACCATCATGCCGCTGCAGGCTGCTGAAGTGGGCAGTCATTTTGAACTGCTCATCCGCATGCGCGATGAACAGGGTAAGTTGGTGCCGCCGGACCATTTCATTGCTGCGGCCGAACGCTACAACCTCATGCCGGCCATCGATCGCTGGGTGGTGGAGAATGCCTTTCGTTGGTTGGTTTCGGCGGCGGATGAACGCGCGGGTCTTGCCATGTGCGCAATCAATCTTTCCGGCCAAAGCATGGGCGATGACCAGTTCCTGCCGTTTGTCATCCAGCAATTTCGCACCAGTGGCTTGGATGCCTCGAAGATTTGCTTCGAGATTACCGAGACTTCCGCCATCGCCAATTTCTCGCAGGCCAGTCGGTTCATTCAGGCGCTGCACGGTCTTGGCTGCAAATTCGCGCTCGACGACTTCGGCACTGGTTTGTCGTCCTTCGGTTACCTGAAGCACTTCCCCGTCGATTTCTTGAAGATTGATGGCAGCTTCGTGAAGGACCTGGTGAACGATTCCGTCGACCGCGAGATGGTGCGGTCTATCAACGAGATTGGGCACCTGACTGGCAAGAAGACCATCGCCGAGTATGCGGAGAGCGAGGAGATCATCACCTTGCTGCGTGCGCTAGGCGTGGACTATGCGCAGGGCTATGGGGTGGCGATGCCCGAGAGACTGACAACGACGGGCGAAGGCTGGGCCAGCCATTTAGGCTGAATGAGCCTGCCACTTGGCTTGAGTCGTCAAGCCACCTCGCCTACACGAGGCGGGCCCCAAAAAGAAAGGCCCGCACGAGGCGGGCCTTCCAGAGCAGTTGGCTTTCAAGGCCAGCTACAGCAGCCTGCGGGCTGCCTTCATCTTCAGAACGGCAGGCCGTGCTTGGCAGCGCCCATGCAAAGCAGCATCGGCACGGAGAGTACGAAGTTCGTGCGCGAGGCCAGCATGGCCACTTTGCGCGCCTTCGCCTTCTCGTCGTCCGTGGCGGCTACGAGGCCGAGCACCTTCTTCTGGTTCGGCCAGATGAAGTGCCACACGTTGAACAGCATGATGGTACCGAGCCAGGCGCCAACACCCATGGTCTGGAAGCCGTCAGCGAAGGTGAACACCTTGTGCAACGACACCATGCCACCGTAGCCGCCCGCGGAACCGGCGACGATGTAGTAGGCACCCGACACCCAGGTGACCAGAGCGGCGTAGCGGAACCACAGCAGCGCGCGGGGCGCGACGTACTTGTTGATGCCAGCGCCACCCGGGCCACCAGCGTCGGCAGCGGCCGCGGCGAGGGCCGGCATCTGCACCAGGTTGAAGTAGTAGAGGAGGCCGATCCAGCAGACGCCGGCGACGATGTGCAGGGTGCGCATCAGATTGGCGTGGTCGAAGGCGAAGCCGCCGCTCAGCGCAATGCTGACGACGATGGCGAGCGCGATGGCGGTGCTGATAGCACCTTTCACGGTAAGCAATGGATTCATCTGGAGATCTCCCTCTAGGTCTTTGGGCGGTGCGCTGCGGAATTCGTTGGATGCCAAGTGGGCGCTTTTGGGGCTGCGCCTGTACTGGACATTCGGGTTCCCCTCCGCCGCGCGTTGAAGGCTAGCCGACACACCCCCATAATTCAACCAGCCCGGCGGTTCCGTCGGCAGGAGTAGCCCCGTTGTCCGACGTCTCGCCTTTGCGGAAGCCCGCCCCTCGCTCGCCCTGTATCAACATTTGTACGCTGGACCCTGCTGGCAGTTGCATGGGTTGCCACCGTACTCGTGCCGAGATTGCCGGCTGGGTGCGCGCCACGGCGGACCAGCAATGGGCCATCGTGACGGCGGCCGAAGTCCGCCGGCGGGGTACTCCGGTGGGTAGCGTCCTCTAGTCCGCCGTCCGCGTGCGACAATAGTTCATCGTCTTTCCGTTTTCCCGAGGTCAATCCATGCTCACCCCAGAAGTCCGCGCCCGCATCGAGAGCCAGTTGGCTGCCGCCCCAGTGGTGCTGTACATGAAGGGTTCGCCCGATTTCCCGCAGTGCGGCTTTTCCGCGCAAGCGGTGGCGGCGCTACGCGCCTGCAAGACTGCTTTTCAGCACGTGAACATCTTCGAGGAACCCGAAGTCCG
>CALPVO020000096.1 GCA_943327025.2 Janthinobacterium lividum | reverse complement strand
GTGGCCATGGTGGGGCATCTGCAAGAACTGCAGAACGCTCTGCCAGCCAGCGCCCAAGGAATGGTGGAGGCGTTACTCATCAAACCTTACACGCCGCGGATGCTCGTTGAAGCGCTGTCTTTACTCGCTGGCGACAGTGCCGCCACTTTGAATGGAGCTCTGGGAGCGGGAGGGGGAGCAGACTAACTGCTCCCCGTTTTGGTCTTAGCGACGGGGTGACCACTCCAGTCGCAGATACGCAAAGCCGCCGTTGTAGCCAAACGGTGAAGTAAGCGGATAGATGGCGCCGAGAAACCCAGGCTGTCTTCCGAACGGATTCTCAGCCGGGTAGCGGTCGAAGAGATTTTTCGCGCCCAGCACGACGTTCACACCCTTGGGCGCCGCATAGCTCACTTCGGCATCCACCACCAGCGAACCCGGCGATTCGAAGAGCAGCGTTTCGTCAGTGAACAGCAGTTCGGTATAGCGCCCGTAGTGGTTGGCTCGGAGCGTGAAGCTGAAATCGCCGACGGATTGCACGGCCGTCAGCGTGGTGCGCTGGCGGGGTTCGGCGCGTTCCATCTCCAGCGCCAAGAGCGGCGTCAGGGCGGTGCCACGGCGCGTGACGCGCGTGCTGGTGAAGTTCTGTGCCAGCGTGAGCGAGCCCTTGCCGAGCCGGTTCTGCGTGGGCAGGTTCAGCACGAAGTCGAGCCCGCGTGTGGTGGTGTCCACTTCGTTGGAGAAGAACTGCACGGAACTGATGGTGGAAGCATCGGCAATGCCTAGCTGAACCAGTCTGGAACGCTCGTCATCGCTGACGAGGCGTTGGGTGAAGGCCAGGCGGTCGCGAATGGCAATGCGAAACACATCCAGTGTCATGGTCGCCGTACCTACCTCGCCGACCAAGCCGAACCCCAGGTGACGCGAACGTTCTGGCTGCAGTGGGCTGCCGCCCAGCAGACTGGCCACCGGGTTGGTGGGAGGCAGTACTAGGTTCTCCACCAGTTGCCCGCCAGCGAAGGACGTGGAAGTGCGGCGCAACGCCGTCTGCCCGACGGTAGGCGCGCGAAAGCCAGTCCCTACCGAGCCGCGCACGGCCCAGCCGGGCATGAACTCGAAACGCCCGGAGCCTTTCGCTGTGAAGGCCTGGCCGAAGTCCGAAAACTTCTCGCCACGCACGGCGGCGGCCACCAACCATTTTTCGGTAGGGTTACCTTCGAGGTCCAAATAGACGCCGCGGCTACGGCGGTGTGTTACGCCGGCAGTGTCTGGCGAGAAACCCTGAAAGCCATTCGAGCCGGCCGAAAAACCCTGTAGGGCCAGCGGCCCGCGGGCATAGGAGGCCGGTTCACCCGCCACGATGCGGAAAGACTCATTGTGTTGCTGCAAGCCGAAAGCCACCGACAGTGGGCTCTGCCAGCCAATCTCCACGTTGCGGTGCAAGTCGAGGTTCAGCAGCTCCTCCCGCTGTACCTGTTGGCCGAGTTGGAAGTCGGCAGGGGAGGCCGGGCCCATCGAGGCGTTCACGGTGTTGCTAATGCCAAGCTTGATACCGTTCTGGCCTACGGAGCCGCTCAGGTCGTAGCGCCAACCATTGGCGAACTCGCCGCGTATGCCGGCCACCGCCGAGTAGTCTTCCACGGTGCCGCCGAAGCGCGGCGTAAAACCACCGGGGTAGCGTTGGTTGAACACAAAGCAGGCCGGGTTGCTGGCCACTGCCGCCAATGCCACTGCTTCCGGCTTGCCCCCAACAATAGGCACTACCGGGCACGCCACACCATCGGTCGGGGTGAGGTCGCCCACCAGCAGTGTTTGTCCGCCGTCGTTGCTGAAAACGCCGGTGCGCCCAAGGGGGTTGCGATAGAAGAAGCTGCCGTCCACGGCGCGGCTGGCGTAGTTGCCGAATAGGTAGGCTTCTGCGCTGCCCACGGCCATATGGCCGTTGGCTACCAGCTTGTAGTCGTCGTTGCCACGCGGGTTGCCCCAGACCACAGCGGGGTTCGGTACGCCGGGCAAGCCGGCGGCTGTCAAAGCAGCGGCAGCGGGGTCTTGCAGGCCACGGCTGGTGGGGCGGGCATCGCGCCATTCGGCGCTTAGTGTCAGGCCGCCCTCGGCACCCAAGGCAAAACCCAGTTGTGTACTGAGGGTGGCAATGGCACCGTCCCCGCGGTAATAGCGGCCCCATTGCAGGTCCACTTTGCGAGCGGTGGGGTTGTCTGCCAGCACGAGGTTGATGACGCCGGCGATAGCATCGGAACCGTACTGCGCGGACGAACCATCGCGCAGCAGTTCTACCTGCTCCAACGCGATGCCTGGCAGCGCATACAGGTCTACACCTTGCGCGCCGCGTTGCACACCCGAAACGAACTCGCCAATGACGGCACCACGGTGGTGCCGCTTGCCATTGACCAACACCAGAGTGCTGTCACTGGGCAGCCCACGTAGGCTGAAGGGCCGCACCATCGTGGCCGTGTCGTTGATGGCTTCGCGGGAAACGTTGAACGAAGGTGCGCTGCTGGCAAGCACGTCGAGGAGGTTGCGGTCGCCTTGATGACCCACTTCGCTGGCTGAGATGACATCTACGGGTACAGCGGCTTCGGCAACGGTGCGTTGTGAACGCCGGCTGCCCAGCACGACGACTTCATTGACTTCAGCATCACCCGCTACTGTTGCGGTGGTGGCTGCCGAAGCCACGCCGCCCACAGCACCAGAAACCATGAGGGCACCGGCCAGCAGCGCTTTCGTCTTCAATCGGGTCACCACGGAATGTTCTCTCCTCGCGAATCTCGAAAATAGGCGCCACGCTGCGCTGGCAGGCCATCTAGCACCTGCAGCAAGGCCTGCGCTGCTGCGTCGGCGGTAGTGGCGTGCTCGGCGCTGACAAACGGCGCTGAAAGCTTGGAAGCCACCGTGCCTGGCTGCAGCGCGGCCACCACCAGTTCCGGTCTTCGCACACCCAGTTCGAGCGACGCCGTATGCAACAGCATGTTCAATGCAGCTTTGGCAGCGCGGTAAGCGTACCAGCCGCCTTTGCGGTTGTCGGCAATGCTGCCAACGCGGGCCGAGAGCTTGGCATAAATGACGCGACCGCTGGCCAAATTCGGCACCAAGGCCTGCAGGAGTAGTACGGGCCCGGTGGCATTGACGGCGAACTGTCGCGCGAGGGTGTCGGCACGGACGGCGGCCAATTGCTTCTCTGGCCCGGCGCCATCGATGACCAGCGCGCCGGTAGCATCAATCACCAAGTGGAAGGGGCCTTGTGAAGCAAGCGTCGCCACGGCGGTGGCGATAGACGTTGCATCTTCGAGAGCAAAACCCGGATGAGTGCTACGCGACAGCTCCGTGACAGTGGCGCAGCCGCTATCGGCGCGCAAGGCACGCACCAACGCGCTACCAATCGCGCCGCTGGCGCCGATGACCAGCGCGCGATACCCCAGTGGCAGTGTCCGCAATATCGGGCTACTTGGCGGTGGGGTGAACATAGGCCGGCGGCAACGCGCCGCGCGGCGTGCGGTAACGGTCGCGCAGCAGGGTCTGACGCGAAGTGGTGGGGACTTGCTCACCACCTACATACACCTGCGTGGTCAGGGTGCTGGTTTCGAGCGGGTCGCCATCCCACACCACGAGGTCTGCGGTCTTGCCTACCTCCAATGTGCCCAGCGTGTTGCCCACCCCGTAGATGCGCGCCGGGTTGCGGGTGATGGCAGCCAGCGCGGCGTCGAACGGCAAGCCGTGAGCCACTGCGTTGCCGGCCAACTGGCGTGCGTTACGTGGGTTGTAGTGCTCCGCGTAGGCAAAGGCAATCTCTACGCCGGCCGCGTTCAGGCGGGTGGCGTTTTCGAATGTGGCGCCCAGCATCTCGAAGCTGCCAGGCAAGTTTTCGAACACGTCCAGCACCACGGGGACTTTGGCTGCCGCCAACTGCGGCGCCACTTCCCAAGCCTCGGCGCCACCGATGATGACCAGCTTCAGTTGCTGTTCGCGTGCCAACTTCAGCAGCACGAGAATATCGCTGGCGCGATGCACCTCGGCCAGCAGCGGGGCCTTGCCGGCCAGCAAGGGCTGCAGGGCTTCCAAGTCTTGCCGTGTGCCGGTGTATTCGCGCCGCGCGCCGTTGTTGAAAGCTTCGCGGTGCGCCGCGTAGTCGCGGGCATCGTCCAGCAGCGCACGCAAGCGCAGCAACACGGCACTGCGTGCGCCACCGGAAAGGTCTGCGCCCGCTTCGCCGTAGGTGAACACGAAGCCCACCGGGGTACGCACATCAATAGCCATGCCGGGCTTCAGGCGCAGGAAGCTGGCTTGCCCCGCAATGATCGTGCCAAGGCCACTGCCATCGATGGAAGCTTCCGGCGCTACCAAGCCCGCGGTAATGCCTTCGGCGCGGTTCACCTGAATGCGCAGGCCGCGCGGCTCGATGGCTTCTGCCACGCTGAACGCTGCGGAGTACGGCAGGCCCTTGGCGGACTCGTCCACGGTGGACGCTTCGCCATCCACTTCGGTAACGCCCAGCCGCCCATAGGCGTCGATGAGGCCAGGCGTAATGAACTGACCGGTGACATCCACCACGCGCGCACCCGCCGGGATGCGCACATCCTTGCCGACCGCGGCGATGACGCCGTCCTGCATGATGACCGTGGCGTTTTGCAACGTACCGTTCGGGCCAACGGTGTGCACGGTGGCACCGCGCAGCGCGATGGTTTCGGCTGCCGCCAGCGGGGAAAGAAGTCCGGTGCCCAGCAGGGCTACCAGCGCAAGGCTACGTGCGTTCATCGGGCACCTCCGGCGGGCGTCAGCCCCAGCGCGAAATCGGTGATAGGTTGTTTGGCAGGGTCGTGGCGGTCGTAGACGAGTGCGCCGTCGATGTAGACCTTCTGGGCCAGTGCATAGACGCTGAACGGGTTGCCGTTCCAGACCGTTACGTCCGCCATCTTGCCGGGCTCCAGTGTGCCGGTGCGGTCCGCTACGCCAATGGCGCGCGCCGGGTTGCGCGTCAGCCAAGTGATGGCGTGCTCGGGAGTGATGTTCAGGCCCATACCCCGCCCCGCTGCCATGGCCTTGCTGGCTTCCTGGTTCAGGTGCTGAATGCCGACGGCGCTGTCGGAATGCACTACTGCGCAAGCGCCAGCGGCATCCACCATGGCGATGTTCTCGCGAATGCCATCGAGGCTTTCCATCTTGAAGCCCCACCAGTCGGCCCACATGGCAGAGCAAGTGCCGTTGGCGGCGAGCACGTCGGCCACTTTGTAGGCCTCTACTGCGTGGTGGAAGGTGCCGATGCGGAAGCCGAATTCCTTGGCGAGGTCGAGCATCTGCACCATCTCGTCGGCACGATAGCAATGGTTCTGCACGATGATTTCACCGTTCAGTACACCAGCCAGCGTTTCATTCTGCAGGTTGCGGCTGGGCGGCGGCGCTTCGGGCTTGGCTGCGCGGTCGCGTTCGTACTTCGCCATGTCATCGCGGTATTTGCGGGCTTCGATGAACGCGTTGCGGAACCCCGCCATATTGCCCATGCGAGTAGACGGCAGCATCTTGCGGCCTTCGCCATAGACGCGCTTGGGGTTCTCGCCGCAGGCCATCTTCAGGCCGTAAGGCGCGCCCGGGAACTTCATGTCTTGCACGCTGCGCCCGGCCACGTTCTTTAACGTGACGGTGCGGCCGCCGAACAAGTTGGCGGAGCCCGGCAAAATCATCATGGAAGTAACGCCGCCAGCGAGTGCGGCGCCAAAGCCGGGGTCTTGCGGCCAGACGCTGTGTTCCGCCCATACTTGGGCAGTATTCGGTGAAGTCGCTTCATTGCCATCGCTGAGCGAGCGCACCCCTGGCGAAGGGTAAACGCCCAAGTGCGAGTGCGCATCGATGATGCCGGGTGTAATCCACAGGCCCTTGGCATCCACTACCGCTGCGCCCGCGGGAACCGCCAAGCCTTGGCCCAGTGCGGCTACCTTGCCATCCACGAGCAGTACATCGGCATTCTCCAACCGTTCACCGGTGCCAGTGAGCACGGTGGCGCCGCGGAGCAGCGTATTGGTAGATGGCATGGGCCGGTAGGTGGAGGCATAGGCCGGGCTGGTGGGGGCCGTAATGGCGGCCACAGCCACTGTGGACGATGGCGCTGGAGATTTGGCCACCGGCGGGGTGGCTGCACAGGCAGACAACAGTCCGCCCGTGAGGGCAACAAGGAGGGAATAAGGCTTCATGCAGGAACTCCGGAAGCGTTAAAACAGGCCAGGCACTTCGCGTTGTGCGGGTGAAGGTTGCGCTGGAATCAAAGGTTCAGGCTCGGTTTGCAGGGCCTCGAGGCCCCCGGGCTTCGCCAAACCCGGTGTGCTGCTGCCGGCAATGGCCGTGCAAGGCCGTCCAGCCAGAAAATCCAAGGCTTGGCGCGTGCTGGTTTCCAGAAGGTCGCCCATGGCGCGGGTGAGGTCGTCTCCCGCGCGGCAGCTCACGTTCACCGTGCCGGCCAAACCATTGAAGTAGTTTTCGGAGCCAGAGGCGTTGCGCAAGGCAAATGCGATGACGCGCAGACGGTCATCGCAACTGGCGCGATCGATGGCTACTTGGCCCACCGGCTTGCCGTAGGTGTTGGTACCCACCAGCGCTAGGTTGGTGGTGAAGTACGGCAGCATGCCGTTCACCACCAGTTCGCTGGAGGAGGCAGTGTTACCGGTGGCGATGAACGCCAGCTTCAGCGGCGCGATGGCTTGGGGCTGCGGCGTGAAGTAGTGCGTGCTGTTATTCGCCGATTTTTCCGGGCGGTAGGTCATCTGGTTGAAGATTTGGCCGCTGGAACGGTTGCCACCGAGCAGGTCGCCGAGCAGGTCGGCGGTGGCCACCAAGCCGCCCCCGTTGTAGCGGAAGTCCAAGATGACTTCGTTGATGCCCGCCGCGCGGAAACTGTCAAACGCAGTGCGCAGTTGCGCATTGGCGGAACTGATAAAGGTACGCAGGTTGACATAGCCCACCTTGCGCCCGGCGTCATCGAGGATGCGTGCGCCATACCGGCTCGACACCGGCGTCAGCGAATAGTCCGCCTTGGTAACGGTTAGCGTGCGCGTGCCTGCCGCGCCGGTAACCCGCAAGGTGCGCGTGGTGCCGGCGGTGTTAGGGCCCAGAGCCTCGCTGAGGGCTTGCGAACCGCCGCTAGCCAGCAAGCTGGCCACGGTGGTGAGCGTGGCTTGGCTGGTGCCAATGGCCACAATTTCATCGCCGCGGTCGATGCCGGCGGCTAGTGCCGGGGCGCCTTCGAAGGCTTCAGTGATGTACAGGCGTGAAGACGCAGCGTCGGTATACAAGCGAACGCCGAAGCCAGCCGTGGCGCCGGAGCTGTTGAAGGCGTTCTCTTCCGCGATGGAAGTGATGTACGAAAAGTACCGGTCTTTGTTCTGCGCTCGCGCGGTGGCCGTCATGGCGTCGATGGTGGCTTGCGGCGAACTGTATGAGGTGGCACTGAGCGATGTGACCAAGAGCTCCGGGTAGAGGTACCACTCCTTCATGGTGTCGATGACCCACTGGTTGCGGGCCGTGATCGAACAGGGGTCGTTGGTGGTGACGTTGCCGCCCGTGCTGCCGCCACCGCCACCGCCACCGCCACCGCCGCAGCCGGCGAGGGTGGCCAGACAGACCAGCACCAGGGTGGCCATGCGGCCAAGGCGTGTGCCGCCGTGCCGGCTGGCTGCCGGGTGAGCGAAGCGCTCGGCGGGTAAGTTCGTATGCTGCATGGGTTGCATCCTGCCTCAGTGCTGCGCGCTACGGCAACAGGTACTTGGCTAGCCAGTCCTGCAC
>CALPVO020000095.1 GCA_943327025.2 Janthinobacterium lividum | reverse complement strand
GTTCGGCCCGCCACCGATGAAGCAGGCCAGATTCCAGGCATCCCCGGAGAGGGACTGGTAGTGCCACAAGAGCTTGCCGTTATCGAGATCGATGGCCAGCACGGAGTCGCTGGTGCCTGCGGCCGGCGAGGTGTAAGCCTCGCCAGTGCCGACATAGAGCCGACGGCGCTTTAAGTCGATAGTGGGGCTGTTCCATACCGGGGCACCGGCGGGGGCAATCACCGTCGCTCCTGCCTTGTTGCGCGCGCCGGTGGGCTTGGGCGTTTCGGGAATGGAGTAGGTAATCCACAGTCGCTGGCCAGTGGCTGCGTCCAGCGCGGCCACGCCACCGCGGAAGCTGCAGCATTCATAGGCGGGGTCGGCGGCGGCGGCCCATTCGTTCGAGGACATCGGCACGTAGAGCCGCCCTTCGGCCATGCGCGGCGAGCCGGTGATGGTCAGGCGCGGGTGCGTATCGACGCGCACCTTCCACAGCAGGCGGCCAGTGAAGGCGTCGAGTGCATAGGCATTGCCGTCGAGGTCGCCGAACCACACGCGCGGCTTGGCTTGCGTGTCACCCGCCCGCCAAGTCTCGACCACGGGGCTGGCCCGGACTTCGTTGTCCGCCTTGAACGACCAGCGGACGCAACCCGTGGCCAAGTCCAGCGCGTACACGGTGCCGTCTTGGCTGCCAACGAAAGCGGCGCCGCCGGCCAGAGTGGGTTGCGACCTAGCACGCGTGGCGCCTTGGAAGGCGAACGCCCATTTGAGCTTGAGCCGCGGAATGTCCGCCGCGGCCAAGCGGGCGACCGCTGGCGGCACGAACCGGGTGTTGTTGTTGTCGACGCCCCATCCGGTCGTCTGCGCCGGCCGGGCGATATCGAAGGCATTGTTGGCCGGGCAGGACTTGGGTGGCGTAGCGGCGGAGTTGCCCAATGCACGACCGCCAAGGAACTCTGCCAAGCGCCGCTTGTCTTGGTCTGTAATGCCCTCTGCCATGGGGGCCATGACACCGCCCATCAGGGCGCGAAGGACCGTTTCCGGACCGAGCATCTGAAACTTGAGAGAGTGTGGCGCCCGCGCAACACCGCCCTCATGGCAAGCCGCACAGCGGGCCTTGTAGAGTTCGCCAACCGGCAGTTCTACAGGCGCTGTGGCGGGCGTTGCCGCCTGCGCGGCTGTGCCTGGAAGCCCTAGGGACAGCAGCAGGAGCAGGCCGCCGCTTGCACTGAAAAAACGCTGGAAAAACCGGGATTTCATGCGATTTGGCCCCCTCGTCGTGCCGCTCCGGGGACTGGTTCCAGAAGCGATTTTGTCGTGCCTTGATAGTTTTTACCACGACCGCTCGGGCCGTTGGGAAAAAAAAATCAGTCAGGATTGCTTTTTTTATATGGAGTGGCTTAGAGTCAACCGCGAAGCAGGGAAAACTCCCTGTCTGGCAATCCTCGTGCGGGGTCATAACTGCACCGGGGACTTAAGTCACTTGAGGGGGTCTCATGTTGAAAACGTACCGTTTACCGGTCGGCACCGCTATCGCGGCAGCCGTCTCCTTGATTCTCGCCGGCGCGGCTCACGCGCAGGCACCTGCCGCCACTGAAGAGGCGGGAAAACTCGACGAAGTTATTGTTACGGGTACCAAGCGAGCCGAATCCTCGCAGGACGTGCCTATCGCTATTTCCGCCATCAGCGCCGCTGAACTGAGCCGCACGCAGATCAATGACGTGCGCGCCCTCGGCGCCGTCGCTCCAGGGTTGGTGCTGTCCGCTCCCGCGGGCTTCAACGCCACTGGCGGTGGTATGCGCGGTACCGGCACGAACATCATCCTCGTGACGCAGGACGCACCCGTCAGCTTCCTGGTGGACGAATTCGCCCTCAGCCACGTCACCTCGCAGTTCGTTTCGCTGTTCGACCTGCAGCAGGTCGAGGTGTACCGCGGTCCGCAGGGCACCCTGTTCGGCAAGAACACCACGGGCGGCGTCATCTCGCTGACCTCCAAGAAGCCAGTGCTCGGCGAGTACTCCGCTGACGCGCAAGTCGGTGTAGGCCAGTACGAGAACGGCGCCAGCTTCAACTCGGTGAAGGTCTCCTTGAACCTGCCGCTGGGTGAAACCCTCGCCCTGCGTATCGCTGCCATCTCCGACAAGGACGACGGCTTCTATACGGACAACAAGAAAACGGCCACCTTCCCCGGCAACGTACCGCTGTGGGGCCTGTTCGGCATCCCGGCCGGGTCGCGTCCGCCATCGGAAGTGGACACGACGGTAACCGGTACCGGTGATCGCCTCGGTGGCAAGGACGTGCTTGCGGCGAAGGCCAAGCTGCTGTGGCAGCCCAATGACAACTACAGCGCCTACGGCATCGTGGAACTGGTGCGTGACCGTTCCGATTCTCCTCCGGGCGTGAACGAGAGCACCTCCAGCGACCTGCTGACGCTGCTCGGGTTCCCGGGCATCCAACTCGCTGGCCAGAAGGACGTGTTCAGCACGCTCATCTCGCACAACGAAGACATCGGGATGGACAAGGGCCATCGCGTTGATACCACCGGCGTGTACCTCACCCAGACGCTCGACGTCGGGGTCGGCGAAGTCAAGTCCATCACCGGCTACCGTGAAGAGCAGCAGCGTCTGCCGAGCACCTACACGGGCGAGGCCTTCCAGACCCTGTTCGACTCGACTCGCAACACGGAGCGCTACACGTTCCAGCAGGAACTCCGCTTCGCCTCGAAGCTGGACGGCCCGTTCAACTTCGTTGCCGGCGGCAACTACTACAAGGACGCGTTCAACTTCCGTGCGTTCTTCTCGGTGGGCTTGGTCGCGCTGCTGCCGTCCGTCAATCCGACGACTGGCACGTTCTTGCGGCCTGATGGCCGGGTGAACCTCGACACGCGTTCGCTGTTCGACTACCAGTTGCAATACACCGAGCAGGACCGCACCGAGAACGCAGTGTTCTGGGATGGCACCTACAAGGTGAACGACCAGTGGTCGCTCAGCGCTGGCCTGCGCTACAGCAAGGACAAGAAGTCGTTCATCCGTGCGGTGGACGGCGGCGGTCTGTGCAACCAGTACTCCGAGGCGCAGGACAAGATCACCGTCAATGGCGTGTGCCGCGACGTGCGTTCGCAGAACATCAGCCGTGCCGGCCTGACCCCACGCCAGTGGAACGGCCGTGACGTCCCCTTGCCCCCGAGCTCTTTCGGCACGTACTTGGATACGGACAACGACTGGAGCAAGTCCACGTACCGCCTCGTCCTCGACTACAAGCCCGCCGATGGGCAGATGTGGTACCTGAGCTACGCCACGGGCTTCCTGTCCGGCGGCTTCGCGGAAACCTGCGCCACTGTGTCGCGCTGTGCCTATGACCCGGAGACCAACAAGAACCTTGAGCTCGGCTACAAGGCGGATTTCCTGGACAACACGCTGCGTGTCAACCTCGCTGCCTACATCACGAAGTACGACAATTTGCAGCGTGCAGTGGTGGCGGCTTACACCTCGGCGGACGGCTCCAGCCAGCAGGAGACCGTGACGGTGAACACGGGTTCTTCGAAGGCCAAGGGCTTCGATGCCGAGGTCACCTGGATAGCTTCCGACCGCCTGCGGGTCGGCGGTTCGCTGAACTGGCTGGACCACGAGTACACCAGTGGCATCTTGCCGGACCTGCGTGGTACCAACGCCCCCGTGTCGTTGCTGCCGTACACGGTACCGTTCTCGCCGAAGCTGAAGGTGGCTGTGAATGCCGGATACGACATCCCGATGTCGAACGGCTCGCGCATTGCCTTGGCTGGCGACGTGAACTACCAGGGCGAGTCTGAGACGGACGTGTTCAACGGCACGAACACTCAGATGCAGAAGCGGACGCTCGTCAACCTCTCCGCCACTTGGCATGAGGCTGAGGGTCGTTACTCCATCGGCTTGTATGGTGCGAATCTCACCAACGAGATTTACCGTATGGCCGCGCTGCCGGTGGCTGGCTTGTGGAACTTCACCAACTATGGTGCTCCGCGTTCCTACGGCGTGAACTTCAACGTGAAGTTCGGCGAGTAAGGCGGTGCGTCGCCGGCCCTCGAGGGCCGGACGACGGGCCTAGGCTGCTTTGGCGGCCTAACGCAACTTGGGGGGCTAGCTGTGAGGCTAGCCCCCTTTTTATTACGGTGCGCAGTCCGTTACAGTCGAGCCCTGTTTACGGAGGCTTGCCATGAACCTATTTGCGCGATTCCTGCTGGCGATGCTGGTTTGCTGGCCTGCAGTTTCCGCGGCGACGCCCGCAGCGGACCTGCGCCAGTTGTTCGCCGACGAACGCGCCGCCTACTACCGCGATGAACCGCTGGCCGCGACGAGCGAGGGCCTCCACGACTACGACGACCGCCTGCCCAGCGTGACGCCCGAGTCGCAGGCCCGGAGGCTGAACGCGGACCGTCTGTTGCTAAAGCGGCTCGAGGCCATCGACCTCGCGGGCCTGTCCACGCAGGAACGGGTGTCTGCTGGGCTGTTCAAGTTCATGGTGGAGCAGCGCGTGCTGCTGGGCCAGCACCGCGACTGGCGCATGCCAATGACCACCGACAGCGGCTTCCACGCAGACTTGCTGCTACTGCACGAGGCCATGCCGTTTCGAACCGTAGCCGACTACGAGCGCTACCTGAAGCGCTTGGCGGACTTGCCGCGGTATTTTGCTGAGCAGGTGGCGAACCTGCGTACTGGTGTGCGGGAAGGGTTCACTATCCCCGCGGAAATTCTGCCGAACTTGGCGAAGGTGATTGCTGCCGAGCAGTATGCGAAGCCCGAGGACTGCCCCCTCTATTCCCCTTTTGCGAACCTGCCGTCGACGATGCCAGCCGCCGAGCAGGAGCGGTTACGCGCCGCCGGCCGTGAGGCCATCGCCACCAAGGTGCTCCCCACCTATGCGGCGTTCCAACGGTTCTTCGATGGTGAATACGTGCCCGGGGCCCGCACGACGCTTGGTGCTTCTGCCATGCCCAGCGGGGCGGCTTACTACGCCGACCTGGTGCGCTACTACACCACGCTGCCGGACGCCACGCCCGAGGGTATTCATGCCGTGGGCCTTGCTGAGGTGAAGCGCATCCGTGCAGACATGGAAGCGATCATCGACGAGGTGGGCTTTCAAGCGCCGGCCGGCCAGAACCGCTTCCGGGCTTTTCTGGAGTTCCTGCGGACGGACCCGCAGTTCTACCCGAAGACCGCAGGCGAACTGCTGCGCGAGGCTGCGTTCATCGCCAAGGACATCGACTGGAAGTTGCCACGCTACTTCGGCCGCCTTCCACGAACGCCGTACGGGGTACGCCCGGTGCCGGCGGTGCTGGCACCCAACTACACGGCGGGCCGCTACAGCGGCGGCCCTACTGGCGGTGCTGGCGAATACTGGGTGAACACCACTTCGCTCGACAAGCGACCGCTGTATGCGCTGCCATCGTTGACGCTGCACGAATCCGTGCCCGGGCATCATCTGCAGGGCGCGCTGGCGCGCGAAATGGAGAACGTTCCGCTATTTCGCCTGAACTTCTATCCGCACGCTTTCGGCGAAGGTTGGGGGCTTTATTCCGAATGGCTTGGACAGGAGATGGGCGTGTACCGCACGCCCTATGAGCGTTTTGGTCGCCTGACCTACGAGATGTGGCGCGCCTGCCGCCTCGTGGTGGACACGGGCATGCACTCGAAGGGCTGGACGCGCGACCAAGCGCTGGAGTTCATGGCGGCGAACACGGCGCTCTCCACACTTGAGATACGCACCGAGACGGACCGCTACATCTCCTGGCCCGGGCAAGCGCTGGCCTACAAGATGGGCGAGCTGAAGATTCGCGAACTCCGTGCAAGGGCCGAAAAAGCGCTGGGTGAGAAGTTTGATATCCGTGCCTTTCACGACACCGTGCTGGGCAATGGCGGTGTAACGCTGGCAGTGCTGGAACAGCAGGTCGACGCGTGGATTGCGCGCGTGCAGGCGGGAAGCTGAATCACTAGCGTAGGAGGCAGCTTGCTCCCGGCGCTTAGGCGTAGCCGCGCGCTTGCAGCTTGAACAGGGCGGCGTAGCGGCCGTCCTGCGCCAGCAACTGTTCATGGCTACCCAGTTCTTGCAGGCGGCCATGTTCCAGCACGGCAATCTGGTCTGCCATGCGCACCGTGCTGAAGCGGTGCGAGATAAGCACCGCAATTCGTCCTGCCGTCAGTTCACGGAAGTGCGCGAACACTTCCGCTTCGGCGCCTGCGTCCATGGCGGCGGTGGGTTCATCCAGCACCACAATGTCGGCGCCGGTACGCATGAAGGCGCGGCTTAGCGCCACCTTCTGCCACTGCCCGCCGGATAGTTCGCGGCCGTCGTCAAACCACTTGCCTAGCCGCGTATGGAACTGCTGTGGCAGGCCTTCGATGAACGGCGTCGCCAAGCCCGCCGTGGCGGCCTCGCGCCAGCGCGCTTCGTCGCTGAACGCATTCACATCGCCCACGCCCACGTTTTCGCCCACGGGCAATTGGTAGCGCGCAAAGTCCTGAAAGATGACGCCGATGCGTTCGCGCAGACGCTTCTCGTTCCATTCCTGCAGGTCCAAGCCGTCGAGCAGGATGCGGCCGCTGGTGGGCACATAGAGCCGTGTCAGCAACTTGATGAGCGTGGTCTTGCCGCTACCATTCTCGCCAACAATCGCCAGTGCTTGGCCCGGGCGTATGTGCAGGGAAAGGTCCTGCAGCGCAGGCTCGCTGCTACCGGGGTAGGTGAAACTGACGTTCTCGAAGCGCACACCATCGGCTGCGTCTGGGCCATTCGTGGCATCGCCACCGCGCTTAGGGGTAGGCTGCGCCAAGTACTCGGTCAATGTCGACAAGTAGAGATTGTCTTCGTAGAGCCCGCCGATGGCAGACAGCACCCCGCTAAGCGCGCCTTGCCCTTGGCGGAACAACATGACGTAGAGCGTCATTTGGCCAAGTGTTAGCGCGCCGGCAATAGCGGTGACTGCCACCCAGCCATAAGCGCCGTAAAGCGCGGCGGTACCTAGCAGGCCAAGGCCCAAGCCCCAGCTGTCACGCTGGAGTGTCAGTTCGCGGTCGGCACTGTAAAGCTTGCTGAAGATACCGCGGTAACGCCCGAGGAACAGTTCCCCCAAGCCATACAGCTGCACTTCCTTGGCGTGGTCTTCGCGGGCGAGAACGCTTTCCAAGTACATCTGCATGCGCGCTTCGGGTGAGCGCCACCGAAACAGCTGGAAAGCAGCGCCGCTGAACTTGGTTTCGGCGATGAACGAAGGCAGACCGGCGAGGAACAGCACAGCCATCGCCCAGGCAGAGAACTGCCAAAGCAGCGCGCCGAAGCTAGCCAGTTGCACCAAGTCGCGGATTAACCCGAAGGCGCGCATCACCATCGACAGCGGCCGCGAAGACGCTTCGCGACGCGCACGCGTCAGGCGGTCGTAAAAGGCGCTGTCCTCGAACTGCTCGAGCGAGAGCGTCAGCGCCTTCTCCAGAATCATGACATTCACGCGCTGGCCGAGCAGTGCCCGCAGCAAGGACTGGCAAGTGGACTGCGCCCGCAGTGCGGCGGCCAGCAGGGCGACCAGCCCGGCTTCCAGCGCTACCAGCTTCAGGACAGGGCGGTAGGCCTCCGTTCCGATGCTGCCGTATGCCGCCATGGCGGCGACCACGCTGTCGACAATGTGCGCGCCTACCCAAGCGATGCCCGCCGGCAGCAAGCCAGACACCAGCGACAGCACCGCCAGCGCGACGGTCAAGCCGCGGTGGGTTCCCCACACCAGTCGCAGGGCCTCCATCATGTGGGCATAGACGTCAGTCACGCC
>CALPVO020000094.1 GCA_943327025.2 Janthinobacterium lividum | reverse complement strand
CGTGCAATGGTCTCGGCAGCGGTGGGCGCCCAAGCGGTCACCTTCACCAGCAGCGAATCGTAAGAACGACCGATGAAGGCACCGGAATATGCCGTGCCGGCGTCGAGCCGAATGCCAAAGCCCGCAGGACTACGGTAGGCGGTAATGCGACCGTAGTCGGGAATGAACTGGTTTTCCGGGTCTTCGGTAGTCACGCGGCACTGCATGGCGTGGCCGCTCAGGCGAATGTCCGCCTGTTCGGGCACACCGCTTTCCGGTGTCCCAATGCGCGCGCCTTCCGCGATGTGAATCTGCGCCTTCACGATGTCGATGCCCGTCACCGTTTCCGTGACGGTGTGTTCCACCTGAATGCGTGGGTTCACCTCGATGAAGTACATCTTGCCGGTGTCGGCATCCTGCAGGAATTCCACTGTGCCGGCGTTGCAGTAGTCCGCGGCATGGCCAATCTTCACCGCCTCGGCGCACAGCGCCTCGCGCTCGGCCTGCGACATGAACACCGCCGGCGCGCGCTCCACCACCTTTTGGTTGCGACGCTGAACGGTGCAGTCGCGCTCCCACAAGTGCACGAGATTGCCATGGCTATCGCCTAGCAACTGCACTTCCACATGGCGCGCGCGACGAATGAGCTTTTCGAGGTAGACCTCGTCGTTGCCGAAGGCCGCCTTGGCCTCGCGACGCGCCGCTGCCACTTGCTCCAACAACTGGTCCGCGGACTCCACCACGCGCATGCCGCGGCCACCGCCGCCCCAGCTGGCCTTCAGCATCACCGGGTAGCCCACCTCTTCGGCCGCGGCGAGGCACTCGGCATCCACGCGCGTCAGCGGGGGCGTGGCCGGCATGACAGGGACACCGGCCGCCACGGCGAGATTGCGCGCGGACACCTTGTTGCCCAGCGAGCGCATGGTGGCCGGCGTGGGCCCAATGAACTTGATGCCGGCTTCAGCGCAGGCCTCGGCAAACTCTGGGTTCTCGGAAAGAAAACCGTAGCCCGGGTGGATAGCATCCGCCTTCGCTTCCACGGCGATACGGATGATGTCGGGAATATCGAGATAAGCCTCGATGGGCCCCTTGCCCTCGCCCACCAGGTAAGCCTCGTCCGCCTTCGTGCGGTGCAGCGAAAAGCGGTCTTCCTGCGAGTAGATGGCGATGGTGCGAATGCCCAGTTCCGCCGCGGCGCGCATGACGCGGATGGAGATCTCGCCACGGTTGGCGACGAGTAGTCGGTGAATCTTGCGCACGGGGAACTCCGCGGGGCGGGACAGGCCGGAAGGAAGGGCCAAAACGAAAGGGCTGAAAACCCGGTGAAGTTTAACGGTCTTGCGTTGCAGCGCAAAATCGATTTCATGCCAAGCAGATATTGGCGAATCGGCGTTAGCATGTTGCTCCCGCCTTTGAGGATTGTTCCATGCTCTACACCGCTGACAACCGCCCTGTTTCAATGCGCCGGGCGGCCGGCTCCACCATGCTGGGCCTGCTGCTGGCCGGCTCGCTCTTGGCGCCCCCCGCGCTGGCTGCAGGCAAGGCCAAGAAGCCCGCGCCGGCAACGCCCGCCCTGGTCTCCATCGCCATTCACGGGGGCGCAGGCACGCTTTCGCCGTCGGAGATGACGCCAGAGCTGGCCGCGCGCTATACCGCGGCGCTGGAGCAAGCCCGCGACGCCGGCTACGCCATCCTCGAGAAAGGCGGCCCGGCGCTGGACGCCGTGGAAGCGGCAGTGCGCGTGCTGGAAGACAACGAACTGTTCAACGCCGGCCGCGGTGCAGTGTTCGATGCCGATGGGCGCAACTCGCTGGATGCCGCCATCATGGATGGCAGCACGCTCGCCGCCGGCACTGTTGCCGGCGTGCAGCACGTACGTAACCCCGTGTCGTTGGCCCGCGCGGTCATGGAAAATTCTCCACACGTCATGCTTTCGGGCGATGGCGCCGAGGAATTTGCGCTGGAGCAGGGTCTGAAAATGGAGCCCGCCAGCTACTTCCGCACCGAGCGCCGCTGGAAGCAGTTTCTCGACAAGCGGGGTGCCGCGCTCGGACCCGTGGCGAACGGCGACCCGCGCTACTTCGGTACGGTAGGCGCCGTAGCCCGCGATTCGGCGGGCCATCTTGCCGCCGCCACCAGCACCGGCGGCATGACCGGCAAGAGGTGGGGACGTATCGGGGACGCTCCCATCATCGGTGCCGGCACTTACGCTGAAGACGGCGCCTGCGCCGTTTCCGGCACCGGACATGGCGAATATTTCATCCGCAACGTGGTGGGCTATCAGGTGTGTTCGCTGGTGAAGCTCAAGGGTGTATCGGTGGCCGAAGCCGCGCGCATCGTCGTGCAAGACAAGCTCAAGGTGCAGGGCGGGGATGGCGGCATTATCGCCATGGGTCCGAACGGCGACTGGGTGCTGGAGTTCAACAGCGAAGGCATGTACCGCGCTGCCCGCGACTCCAGTGGCCGTCGCGAGGTGGCCATCTACCGCTGAGTCTGCAAGCAGGGGTACGGCGTCGTGCCCCTGCCTGGCCTCTGCGCCAAAACGTCCTGCGCGCCACTCCAAACGCTTTGCGCTCCCGGACAGGCAGAGCGCTGCCTGCAGCCGCTATTCTCCGGACTAGCAAGGTGGAGTTTTCCTAGTGTCCAGCAAGAACCTGAACGAAATCCTCGCCGACTGCGGCGACGTGGTCGATTTCCTGCGTAACCAGCAGGTGGGCCCCAACGTCTACCCGGGCGTACCCGCGGAGTACTCCAACTGGCGCATGGAGCAGCGCGCCTGGCAGCAGACCTGCGTGCTCTTCAACCAGTCGTACCACATGGTCGATTTGGAAGTCACCGGCCCTGATGCTTTCGCCATGCTGAATCACCTTGGCGTGAACAGCTTCGCCGGCTTCATCCCGGACCGCGCCAAGCAGTTCGTGCCTTGCACACCGGACGGCTACGTCATCGGCGACGTCATCCTCTTCTACCTCGAAGAAAACCGCTTCAACCTCGTGGGCCGCGCGCCCACCATCGAGTGGGTCGAATTCCACGCAGCCAGCGGCAAGTGGAACGTGAAGGTGGAGCGTGACGAGCGCACCGCTGTCCGCAAGGACCCGGAAAACCGCAAGAACTACCGCTACCAGATCCAAGGCCCGAACTCGATGAAGGTCATGGAGAAGGCGCTAGGCCATGCCCCGCCAGACCTGAAGTTCTTCCACATGACGCGCTTCACCATCGGCGGCTGCGAAGTGCGCGCGCTGCGCCACGGCATGGCCGGCCAGCCGGGCTTCGAACTGTTCGGCCCGTGGGCAGACCGCGAAACCGTGCGTCAGGCGCTCATCGAGGCGGGGCGCGACTTCGGGCTGACGCTCGTCGGTGGCCGCACGTATTCGTCGAACACCATCGAGAGCGGCTGGATTCCCTCGCCGCTGCCGGCCATCTACTCCGGCGAGTCGCTGAAGGACTACCGTGACTGGCTAGGTGCGAACAGTTACGAGGCCAAAGCCTCCATCGGTGGCAGCTACGTGCCCGCCACCATCGACGGCTACTATCTGAACCCGTGGGACCTGGGCTACGGGCCGTTCGTGAAGTTCGACCATGAGTTCATCGGCCGCGCCGCGCTGGAGCGCATGGCGCAGCAGCCGCAGCGCCGCAAGGTAACGCTGGCCCTCGACAACGCCGACGTCGCTCGCGTCATGAGCTCTTCGTTCCAGAACGGCGACCGGGCCAAGTACATCGAGTTCCCCTCGGCCGTGTACTCCATGCACCCCTTCGACGCAGTGCTGGCGGACGGCAAGCAAGTGGGCCTCTCCACCTGGATTGGCTATAGCGCCAATGAGGGCAAGATGCTCACACTCGCCATCGTCGAGGAAGCGTACGCACAGCCCGGTACGAAGGTGACATTGCTGTGGGGCGAACCCAACGGCGGCACCCGCAAGCCCACCGTGGAACCGCACGTGCAAACGGAAATCACTGCCGTGGTCAGTCCCGTACCTTATTCGGCCGTGGCCCGCGACAGCTACGCCGACAGTTGGCGCACCCGCCAGCCCACGTAAGACACACCGCAAACGACACGTAAACTACACGCAAAGTACCAACCGCCCCCGGGGAACCAACCCCTCGGGAGCCACTAGCGACAGCCGAGGGAGCAACACCATGGCCGAGAAGAAAATGACGGCACCGCCGTCCACCGCCAAGCGCATCGTCGAAGTTCCCGAAATGTTCCAGGCGCTTATCGACGCGCGTGGCACCAAGGGCCGCTTCGTCGGCGCCGATGAAGTGGACAGCCCCTGGGTGCCCTTCGGTGACAACGCCGCCATCAAGCACTTAGCATTCGATGTCCGCAACAACATCTACTCCAACATCCTGTGGATGAAGGGGCCGAGCGTCATCGGCACGCATAAGCACCGCGGCACCGTGGTGATGATGTGCCTGGAAGGCAGCGCCCGTTACTTGGAGTACGGCTGGGTGGCCACGCCGGGCTCGTTCATCTACGAAGTGCCGGGCGAAGCCCACACGCTCGTCACGGACCACCCGGAAGGCACGAAGCTCTTCGGCTGGATGCAGGGCGCGAACGAGTTCTACGACGAGAACGGCCAGTTCGTTATGACCGCCGACGTGTGGTGGTTCATGGACCACTACGAAAGCTACTGCAAGGCCAACAACCTGCCCATCAACCCGCAGCTGTATATCTAAAGCTGCCACGGCGCTGGCCACACCGCCGGCGCCGATACCGGGCCTGCGGGCCCGTCAACGTTTAGCCCAAGGGGAACGCGATGTATCTGGAAAATGCTTGGTACATGGCCGCTTGGGCCAGTGAAATTGGCGACGGGCTGGTCGAGAAAACCATCTGCGACCGCAAGGTGCTGCTGTACCGCAAGCAAGACGGTACGGCCGTGGCCATCGGCGCGCTGTGCCCGCACCGCTTCGCGCCGCTTTCGTTTGGCAAGAAGATGGGCGACAACGTGCAGTGCGGTTACCACGGCATGGAGTTCGGCCCGCACGGTGCTTGCGTGCACAACCCGCACCACGGTGGGCACATTGCCCCAGCCATGAAAGTGCCTTGCTGGCCGCTGGTAGAGCGCCACGGCATCCTTTGGTTCTGGCCAGGCGATGCGGCACTCGCGGACGCTGCGCTCATCCCCGACTTCTCCTGCTACGAAACGCCGGGCTTCACCACGCTGCGCGGCGTCATCGACATGCAGGCCAACTACGAGCTGGTGACGGACAACCTGCTCGACCTGACGCACGGCGAATTCCTGCATGCCGGCTTGTTGTCGAGCCGTGCCATCACCATCAGCAAGCTGGAAACCTATGACCGCGGCACCACCATCTGGTCGAACCGCTGGTGCCCGGATGACATCGCGCCGCCCGTGTGGGGCCACTTGCTACAAAGCCAGCTTGGCCTGGACCCGGCGACGGCACGCGTGGACCACTGGTTGTACATGCGCTGGGATGCTCCGGCACACATGCTGCTGGACGTGGGCATCACGCCGGTCGGCAAGACGCGCGAAGAAGGTACGTGGGTATTCACCGGCCACCATCTCACGCCAGTGTCGGCCAAGCGATGCCTGTACCACTGGTCGGTGGTTCGCAACTATGGCCTTGGCGACCCCGCCATCGACGGCTTCTGGCAGATGTCCATCGACGCAGCCTTCGGCGGGCAGGACCAGCCGCTCATCGAAGCGCAGCAAGCGGCCATTGGCGACCGCGATATCGAGACGATGGGCGCCGTGGCCATTCGCGCCGACTTGGCGGGTGCGAAAGCAAGACGCATGGTGCGCAAGCTGGCTGCGGCAGAAGCCACCGGCGGCGTGCCTGCACCTAGCGGACTGGGGCTTGAAGAGTTGCTGACGGCTTCAGCGGGCACACGGGAACCCGTGCTGCCGGTGGTCTAACGCGACGCAGCGTCCTTGCGGTAGCGTCTAAACACACCCGTCGCCAATGCGGCATGCTCGGCCTCGCGGTAAACTGTGCGCTTGCGGCCGGTTTCCTTGGCTGCATAAAGCGCTTCGTCCGCTAACTGCAGCCCACCAGCAGAACTACGTTCCGGTGTCGGGTTCAAAATAGCGACACCAATGCTGACAGTCACTTGGTTGGCCGCTGCCGAAGCCTCATGCGGAATGTGCAACGCCATCACTTCAGCGTGGATACTTTCTGCCACTTCTGCGACGTATTCGCGGGAAGGCTCGAACAGCACCACGGCGAACTCCTCACCACCGTAGCGCGCCACGAAATCGAGTGGGCGTCGCGCGCTGCGCGCCAGCGCCGCAGCCACCTGACGCAACACCACGTCGCCGGACTGATGCCCGTAGCGGTCGTTGTAGGCCTTAAAGAAGTCGATATCCACCAGCAACACCGCCAGCAACTTGCCGTCGCGTTGCGCGTAGTTCCAGCAATTCTCCAAGTGCTCATCAAAACGACGCCGATTGAAGAGCCCCGAAAGACCGTCGCGCGCTGCCACCTCCAGCAGGCGGCGGCTCTCCAGAAAGTGCGCGCGCTGCAAGCGCTCCAACTGGTAGCCCATGAAGACACCACTGATATTGGCCATGCCCAGCAAGAGCATGCGGAACTGCGTTACCGATTCCGAGACGTCTCCCGAGTGGTGCATCAGAACCAAAACAGCGACGGAGCCCCCCAGCGCTACCCGCATAGCCTGGTAGAGGCGCAGGCCGAGCAAGGAATAGACAAAGGGAATAACGAGCAGTAATAGCGCCGGCAGTGGCTGCGCCAAACCGTGGCTTGATAAATCCAGCGGGATGATCTGCCCGAGCAAAACGCCTACCGCGGGGTACAAGGCTTGTACGACCCAGGGATACCACTGCACGGCAGTGGGCAGGTAAGTAACAGCAATGGTGCCGAGAAGGACGCCGACAATAATCGCTTCCGTCCAGAACACACCAGCCGTGGGTACTTGCTCGGTGGTCAACAGCGTAATAACACCGAAAGCGATAATCAGCAGCACGCCAAGCGACAGGCCCTGACGTATGAAGCTCCACCGTGTTCTCAGCAACTCTTCCCGGAACTCGCGCTCGAGGTAAACATCTGCAAACCGCAACCACGGATAGCCCGTGCGCTGTTCACGCGCCGCGGCGGATTCCATGGACTCGGCAGTTTCAACGACTTGCGACATCGGTTTCCGTTCAGCGCCTGCCGGTTCAGGCGAACCAGCGGGCCAGATAATCCTCGAAACTGCCCTTGTCGGACCGCTCGATGATGGCTTGTTCGTCCAGGCTGTCTTCGGCGGCCTGCGCCAACTGGCTCAGAACCGGAGCGTCTACCGGGGCGACCTCCAGGAAATGTCGACGGTGAGCGGAGGAAACCTGCCGTGCCCAGGTAGAGAAGCCCTCCCCGGACTGATGCAATTCCGCCAGCAACCGGGCCGAGGGCGTTAACCCCACGTCCGCGATTTTCGCCGCCTGAACTTCCACGGCTGAAGTGTAGGGGCGAGCAGGGTCTCCTGTATCCAGCAATTCTGCAGTTCCGCGGACTCCGTCAACAATTTCGGCTGCCCAATGCGCCAAAAGAACGTTCCGACCCTCCCGGCGCAGCAATAAACCCGGTTCGCGACCGCGCCGCGCCACCGTCACATGGTTCGCGTCGAGGGCCAGTTGTTCCTCGGCGCCGATAGGCGCGCCAGGGCTGAGCACGCACCAGGCCATGAAGGCCTCGAGGAAGCGCAGCTTGTTCATGTTGACGCCCACCGGGTCGAAGGCACTGACATCGAGCGAGCGAACCTCCACGTACTGCACTCCCCCACGGGCCAAAGCTTTGGTGGGGCGCTCGCCAGGTGCAGTGACCCGTTTGGGCCGGATGAAGCTGTAGTACTCGTTCTCGATTTG
>CALPVO020000093.1 GCA_943327025.2 Janthinobacterium lividum | reverse complement strand
GTACTACCTGCTGTTTCCGCCTTTCCTGTTGCTGGCTTGGCGCTGGGGGCGGGGCGTGGCAGCCGGGCTCATTGCTGCAGGGGCCGCGCTCAGTTTCTTGGTAGCCGAATGGTGGCTGCGCGCCGACGTAGCGGCGGCCTATTTCCTGCTGCCGGCACGGGGTTGGGAACTGGGGGTCGGGGCCTTATTGGCGTTTCACTTGTCCGCGCCCGCACGCCGCCTGCCGCCGCGGTGGGTGGGCGAGCTCGGGGCCCTGGCGGGGTTGGTCTTGTTGGTTTACGCGGTCGTCTTTTTCGACGAAAAAACGCCGTTCCCCGGCCGCATGGCTTTGGTGCCCACGCTGGGCACGGCGCTACTCATTGCCTACGCCACGCCAAGCACGACGCTTGGCCGGTGTTTGGCCTGGCGCCCCTTGGTGGCCGTGGGTTTGGTCAGCTATAGCGCCTACCTGTGGCACCAGCCGCTGTTCGCGTTCGCCCGGCAAACCAGCCTTGCAGCCCCTTCGCCTTGGCTGATGGCCGCGCTGGCTTTGCTGTCGCTGTTGCTGGCGGCAGCCAGCTGGAAATACGTGGAGGCGCCGTTTCGCGACCGCCGCCGGTTTCCGCGCCAGCGCATCTTTGTGTTGGCTGCGCTGGGCAGTGTGTTCTTCATCGGCTGCGGTGGGGCGCTCGTGGCCGGTGGCGGGTTCCCGGGCCGGTTGTCGGCGGACCAGCAAGCGGTGGCAGCGTACGCAGACTACGATTACCGCAAGGTTCAGCGCAGCTTCCGTTGCCAGCTCATGCAGCGCCAGCGACCGGCGGACTTTGCCCCCGAATGTTTACCCGCCGGGCCTGCCACGGAAGCCGTGCTGGTGTGGGGAGACTCCAACGCCGCCGCCTTGGCTTACGGGCTCCGGCTGCAGTCTGCAGCGGTGGCGCAGCTGACCGCTGCCAGCTGCCCACCCATTCCCGGCGTACAGTCCGCGAAGGCTTACTGCGAGGAAATCAATACCCATATTCTCGGTTGGGTTCAGCAGCACCGCCCGCGTGTCGTGTTGCTGCATGCCGCTTGGCGGCAGTACCGCGAACCTAGCGACCTGACGAGGTTTGGGGACCTGTTGGCAGAGTTGCAGCGGACCGTGCCCACGTCGAAGGTGATGGTGCTGGGTGCCGTCCCCCACTGGGAGCCCACCTTGCCGCAGTTCTTGCTGCGCGCCGGCATCCAGCTGGACGGTACGGCGGCCGCTCACCCCCCGGCCTGGGAAGAGCTCCAGCAGGTGGATGCGGCGCTGCAGGCAGTAGTTACACGGCACGGCGCGGAATTCGTGTCCGCGCTTCGGCTCTGGTGCCCTGAGCAGCAGTGCCCGGTCGTCGCTCGCGAGGGCGCCCAGTTCATGCCCACCATGTGGGATGGCGGACACTTCACTTCGGCCGGTTCGAAACTGCTGGCCGACAGGCTCTGGCCCACCCTTGCATTCCGCCCGGGTGGCCCCCAGTAATTTATGATGTCGGCCACTTTGGCCGCTCCCGACTCCCGAGGCTCTCCCGTGTCCAGTACCCCTACCGTCGAAGTCCCAGCCACCGCGGAAGTCGCTGCCAACGGCACCATCCCCGTACTGCCGCTGCGGGACGTGGTCGTCTACCCCCATATGGTCATCCCGCTGTTTGTCGGGCGCGAAAAATCCATTCTCGCGCTGGACCAAGCAATGAAGGGTGACAAGCAGATTATTCTCGTTGCCCAGAAGCAGGCGGACGTGGACGACCCGACCGCCGAAGACCTTTACCGTATCGGCACGCTGGCTACCATTCTGCAGTTGCTGAAGCTGCCGGACGGCACCGTGAAGGTGCTGGTGGAAGGCTCTGCGCGCGCCACCGTGGACGAACTCATCGCTGCGGAATTCTTCGCGGCGCGAGTGACGGCCGTGCCGGAAGTGGAGTCGTACGACGAACGCGAGATCGATGTGCTGGTGCGCTCGGTCATCAGCCAGTTCGAGCAGTACGTCAAGATGAACAAGAAGGTGCCGCCGGAAATCCTTACCTCGCTGGCCGGCATTGAGCAGCCCGGCCGCTTGGCGGACACCGTGGCCGCGCACATGGCGCTGAAGCTGCTGGAAAAGCAGAAGGTGCTGGAGATTGCCGACGTGCGCAAGCGTGTGGAACACGTGCTCGCGCTCGTGGAAGGCGAGATGGAAGTGCTGCAAATTGAAAAGCGCATCCGTGGCCGCGTGAAGCAGCAGATGGAGAAGAGCCAGCGCGAGTACTACCTGAACGAACAGATGAAGGCCATCCAGCGCGAACTCGGCGACATGGAAGACGCGCCGAACGAGCTAGGCGAACTGGAGAAGCGGGTTCGCAAGGCGGGCATGCCCAAGGAGGCACGTGAGAAGGCGCTGGCGGAACTGGCCAAGCTGAAGCTCATGTCGCCCATGAGCGCGGAAGCCACCGTGGTACGCAACTACGTGGACACGCTGGTGAAGGCGCCGTGGAAGAAGCGCACCAAGGTGCGCCATGACATCACGGCGGCCCAGCAAGTGCTGGACCAGGACCACTATGGTCTCGACAAGGTCAAAGAGCGCATCGTCGAATACCTCGCAGTACAGCAGCGCGTACAGAACCTGCGCGGCCCCATTCTGTGTCTCGTCGGTCCCCCGGGTGTCGGCAAGACCTCGCTCGGCCAGAGCATTGCCAAGGCCACCAACCGCCAATTCGTGCGCATGTCGCTCGGCGGCGTGCGCGATGAAGCCGAAATCCGCGGCCATCGCCGCACGTATATCGGCTCCATGCCCGGCAAGATCATCCAGAATCTGTCGAAGGTGGGCGTGCGTAACCCGCTCTTCCTGCTCGATGAAATCGACAAGATGTCCATGGACTTCCGTGGCGACCCGTCGTCTGCGCTCCTGGAAGTGCTGGACCCGGAGCAGAACGCCACTTTCAACGACCACTACCTCGAAGTGGACTTCGACCTCTCCGAAGTTATGTTCGTCTGCACGGCGAACAGTCTGAACATACCTGCGCCCTTGCTGGACCGCATGGAAGTCATTCGTCTGCCGGGCTACACCGAAGACGAGAAGCTCGCCATTGCGCGCCGCTACCTGCTGCCCAAGCAGATGAAGGTGAACGGCGTAAAGGACGACGAACTGCAAGTAGCGGACAGCGGCATCACCGACATCATTCGCCACTACACGCGTGAAGCTGGCGTACGCAACCTCGAGCGCGAGATGTCGAAGATTTGCCGCAAGACGGTGAAGCAGTTGCTGCTGAGCCCTGGCGACAAGCCCATTGCCGTGGTGGAAGACAACATCCCGAAGTATCTCGGCGTGCGTCGCTTCCGTTACGGCAAGGCCGAGGAAGAAAGCCGCGTGGGCCAGGTGACTGGCTTGGCCTGGACCGAAGTGGGCGGCGAACTGCTCAGCATTGAAGCCGCCGTCGTCGGCGGCAAGGGCAAGCTGACGTACACCGGCCAGCTCGGCAGCGTCATGCAGGAATCCATCCAGGCGGCTATGACGGTCGTGCGCAGCCGCGCGGAAGTACTCGGCATCGACATCGAGTTCAACCAAAAGAACGACGTGCATGTGCACGTGCCCGAAGGCGCCACACCGAAGGATGGTCCCAGTGCCGGTATCGGTATGTGCACCGCGCTCGTGTCGGCGCTCACCAAAATTCCGGTGCGCTCCGATGTGGCCATGACGGGTGAGATCACCTTACGCGGTGAAGTACTGCCCATCGGTGGTCTCAAGGAGAAGCTGCTGGCGGCCCACCGCGGCGGCATCACCACCGTGCTTATTCCGCACGACAACGAAAAAGACTTGGCCGACATCCCTGACAACATCAAGGGCAAGCTCGACATCCGCACCGTGAAGTGGATAGACGAGGTGCTGGAGGTGGCGT
The DNA here is from genome assembly GCA_943327025.2 of Janthinobacterium lividum. Classification (GTDB taxonomy): domain Bacteria; phylum Pseudomonadota; class Gammaproteobacteria; order Steroidobacterales; family Steroidobacteraceae; genus CAIOHZ01. The sequence goes on along the minus strand of CALPVO020000093.1, from coordinate 4,007 downwards.
TGCTGCGCTCGCCGTTGCCGAAGGCGGCCGACCGCCGTGGCGACGCACCGGCGGCGTTACCGGCGCTGGCCAAGGGCGTCAAGGCGGCGAAGGGTGCCAAGACCGCCAAGGCCTCTGCCAAGGCGGTGGCGAAGGCGGCCAAGGTGGCACCGAAGCGCAAGGGCGTGCGGGCGCACTAAAACTGCGGGCCCGTGGGAGCGGGCTTGCCTCTGGCTGTCTAGAGCAAGCTCTCTTTGACAAGATGCCCATGGAGCCCGGAAAAACCTTTACTCAGGGCTTGCTGAAAGGGCATTCGCTGCGTATAGTTCCGGGCTCCCACTGGGGGTGCTTAGCTCAGCTGGGAGAGCGACGCCTTTACACGGCGAAGGTCGGGGGTTCGATCCCCTCAGCACCTACCAACTCCACTTCAACTGAACGAAGTGGTGGGGGCACGCGGAGCGGTAGTTCAGTCGGTTAGAATACCGGCCTGTCACGCCGGGGGTCGCGGGTTCGAGTCCCGTCCGCTCCGCCATTTATTTTGAAGGCCGCCGGGTGACCGTGCGGCCTTTTTGTTTAGGGAGTCTTGCAGCAATGATGCAGTGGATCCACGATCGTCTGAAGGGCGTTGCCTTTTGGTTCTTCATCGTCCCCCTGTCGGTCACCTTTATCTTCTTTGGTGTCGAGGGTGCTATCAGCTTCACCAGCGCGCAGGGCGCCGGGCTGAAGGTGAACGGCGAGACCGTCGACCCCACCCGCATCCGCGAGAGCTACCAGAACCAAATCTCCCAGCTGGCGCGTGCCTACGAGGGTGAAATCCCCGAGGCCGCTCGCAAGGAAGTGCAGGACTCCATCGTCAACGGTTTTGTGCAGCAGCAGTTGCTCACGCAGCGCGCGAAGGATGCCGGCTACCAAATCACCGATGAAGAAGTCGCTGCCTCCATTCGCTCCTTGCCGTATTTCCAAGTGGCTGGCGAGTTCAGCCGCGACGCCTACATCGCGCTGCTGCAGCAGAACAACATTTCCATGGCCTCCTTCGAAGAGGAGCAGCGCCAGCAGTTGCTGAGCAACCAGTTGGTGGGCGGCATTGCCCGTAGTTCGTTCCTCACCTCGCGTGAAATCGATGAAGTACTGGCCCTGCAAGGCGAACAGCGCGACCTCGCCTACGCCACGCTCCCCATTGCTCCGGCTATTGCCGCGGCCAAGCCCACGGAAGCCCAACTGGAAGCCTGGTTGAAGGCCCATGTCGCCGACTTCCGCACGGAAGAGGCGGTGTCTTTGCAGTTCGTCGAGTTGCGGCGCGCCGACATTGCCGCGAAGGTCGTCGTCACGGAAGCCTCGCTGCGCGCCTACTTCGACACCATCAAAGACCGCTACGCCACCGCCGAAAAGCGTCGTGCGAGCCACATCCTCATCGAGGCCGCAGACGGCGTAGATGCCAAGACGGCTGCTGCCGCCAAAGCGAAGGCCGACGGCCTGCTGGCGCAGTTGAAGGGCGGTGCAGATTTCGCCGCGCTCGCCAAGGCCAACAGCGCCGACCCAGGTTCCGCGGCTGTTGGCGGCGACCTCGGACTGCAGGAGAAGGATTTCTTCGTTGGGCCCTTTGCAGCGGCGGTGTGGGGCATGACGCCTGGCGGCCTGCAGGTGGTCAAGACGCAGTTCGGTTACCACGTGGTTCGTCTCGAGGAAGTGGCGGCTGGCATCGGCAAGTCGTTCGAGGACGTGCGCGCGGAGATCACTCCCGAGTTCCAGACCGCCGAAGCAGACAAGACGTTCGGCGCCTTGCAGGACAAACTGGAAGAAACCGCGTTTGAAAGCAGCGGCTCGCTGGAGCCGGTGGCCCGTGCGGTGGGTGCGCCCTTGCAGACGGTGGCCAGCTACACGCGTTCGGCGGGCGGCGCGCCGCTGCCGGCGGACAAGAAGCTCATCGACGCCGTGTTCGCCAAGAGCGTGCTCGACGGCGCCAACAGCCGTGCGGTGGACCTCGGTGATGGTCGCCTCGTCGTGGCGCGTGTGACGGAACACCTCAAGCCGGCGGACCAGCCTTTGGTGGCCGTGCGTGACCGGGTCGAGGCTGCCGTCAAGACGGCGCAGGCCAAACAAACGCTCGCAGCTGCAGCACAGGCTGCGTTGAAGGCGGTGGAGGGCGGCGCCACGTTGGCGGTTGCCGCCAAGGGTGCCATGGTCACTACCGCTGGCTGGGTGGACCGCAAGGCCACGGGCGTTGCGCCGGATGTACTGAAGGCGGCTTTCGTTGGCCCGCGGCCAGCGGCACCGCGCTCTGGGGCGGTGGCTTTGGCCAATGGCGACCAAGTGGTGTGGCAGGTCGCGGCTGGCCGCGCTGGCCCGAAGCTGGAAGGTGAAGCGGCTGCCGCGGCAGCGCGTCAGTTGGTGCAGCAGACGCAGCAACGCGACTTCACCGGCTACTTGGCGGCCATTCGCGCCAAGGCCGAGGTGACCGTGGACCCCGCGCTGTTCAACTAAAGCGCGGCGCCCCTCCAAAAAAACCGGGCAATGCCCGGTTTTTTGGATTCAAACGCAAAACCGGGCAGTGCTTACTCCGGGAAACTCATGCCGACGTGGCTGTAGCCGCCGTCCACATACAGCACTTCTCCGGTCACGCCGGCGGCCAAGTCGCTGCAAAGGAACGCTGCGGCATTGCCCACATCGTCCTGCGTCACGTTGCGCCGGATAGGCGCCACGGCCGCCACCTGCGTCAGCATCTTGCGGAACCCGCCAATGCCGGCAGCCGCCAACGTCTTGATGGGGCCGGCGGAGATGGCGTTCACGCGGATGCCCTTGGGGCCTAGGTCCGCTGCCAAGAAGCGCACATTGGCCTCCAAGCTGGCCTTGGCCAAGCCCATCACGTTGTAGCTGGGAATGGACTTCACCGCACCCAAGTAGCTCATGGTGAGCAGGGCGCCATTGCGGCCTGCCATCATCGGCAGCGCGGCGCGCGCCAGCAGCGTGAGGCTGTAGCTGGACACGTCGTGTGCAATCCGGAAGCTTTCACGCGTGGTGCTTTCCACGAAGCCACCGGCCAAGGCCTCGCGCGGGGCGAAGGCCACCGAGTGCACCACGATGTCGAGGCCATCCCAGTGTTCCTTCAGGCCAGCAAAGGCGCTGTCCACCTGGGCGTCTTCCGCCACATCCATGGGCAGGCATAGGGTGCTGCCCAAACCGGCGGCCATATCCACCACGCGCTCCTTCAGGCGCTCGTTCTGGTAGGTGAAGGCGAGCTCGGCTCCTTCGCGCTTGAACGCCTCGGCGATGCCGTAGGCGATGGAACGGTCGCTGGCGAGGCCAACGATGAGTGCGCGCTTGCCGGTCATGAATCCCATGGCTCGTCCTTAAAATGTATACAAGAGCGTGAATTATAAGGCTTTTCAGGCAGTGGCGCGCGTGGGGCCTGGGGGGCGGGTGGCGGCAGGCAGCGCCCGGCCGTCACCGTTCAGGCAGCCGCGCGCACGCGCACCAGCAATTTCTGGCCGGGCCGGAGTTTATTGCTCTTCAGTCCGTTCCAGCGCTTCAAGTCGGCCACTGTCACGGCAAAACGCCGCGCCACGGAATACAAGGAATCGCCGGCCTGTACGCGGTAATACAGTTCACGCGGGCCGCGCGGGGTGGCTTTGGCGGCCCGCGGCGCTTGCTGCGACCCCTCTTGGGCGGTTCCGCTGGATGAAGCCGGTGACCCAGAGCCCACCGTCGCCACATCGCCTTCGATGACGAGACCGCTGCGCAGTGGGCTGCCCGGATCCACCGGTACCCGCAGCACGGCGCCGGGAAGCGGCTTGGCGGGCTGCGTGGGGTTCATGGCGCGCAGTGCTTCCACGGCGGTTTTGTACTGGCGAGCGATGCTGGCCAAGGTTTCGCCCGCCGACACACGGTGCGCCGCCACAGACAACCGCTGCGCGGGGTTCAGCGTTGCCACGGTGATGGCAAACTGGTCTGCCACCTGCACTGGCACGTACAGTCGGTGCGGACCTTCCGGGTCGGTGGCCCAGCGGTGGTAGCCCGGGTTCAACGCGTGC
>CALPVO020000092.1 GCA_943327025.2 Janthinobacterium lividum | reverse complement strand
GTTGAAGTTTTTGGCGCGCCATCTTGACCACTGCTAAAGGTGCCTTGATGAAATTCGACACACTGGCGGTTCACGCAGCGCGAACACCGGACCCTTCTACCGGCGCCGTCGCCACGCCATTGGTGATGTCCACCACCTTCGAGCGTGCTGCCGATGGCAGCTATCCACAGACGCACTATTACGGGCGTAGCGGCAACCCGAACCGAGAACAACTGGAGCAAGCACTTGCCGCACTGGAAGGTGGTGCTGGCGCCTGCGCTTTCGCCAGTGGCTTGCAGGCCGTGCTGGCCGTGTTCATGGCTTTGCGTGCCGGTGACCATGTGCTGGTTTCACATGACTGTTACTGGGGGACGCGCAAGCAATTGCGCACGCTTCTTGCGCCCCTCGGCATCACGCATACGGAAGTCGACACGACGAATCTCGCGGCGGTCGCAGCGGCGTTCACGCCCAGCACACGCTTGCTATGGGCCGAAACACCTTCCAACCCGCTGCTGCGCGTTAGCGACATTGCTGCCTTGTCCGAACTGGCACATCAGCACGGCGCAGCGCTTGCGGTAGACAACACCTTCGCCACGCCCGTGCTGCAGCGTCCGCTCGAACTCGGCGCGGACTTGGTCATGCACAGCACCACCAAGTATGTCGGCGGGCACAGCGACTTGACCGGCGGCTTGGTAGTGACGCGCGAAGTGGGCGCGTTGCTCACGGCCGTACGTGCCTTCCAATGCGATGGTGGCGGCGTACCTTCGCCCTTCGATTGCTGGTTGCTACGCCGCAGCCTCATGAGCCTGCCGCTAAGGGTGCGCGCGCAATCTGCTACGGCTTTGGCTGTCGCCGAATTCCTGAGCACACAGCCCAACGTGAGCGCCGTGCATTACCCCGGCCTTGCCCAACACCCGCAGCGTGCTTTGGCCGCAAGGCAGATGTCAGGCTTCGGCGCCATGCTGTCGTTCGAAGTGGCCGGGGGAGCCGCCGCCGCCATGGCCGTCGCTGCGCGCGTACAAGTATTCACTCGCGCCACCAGCCTTGGCGGCGTGGAAAGCCTCATTGAACATCGTGCTTCCATGGAAGGCCCAGGCACGCAGACACCGGCCGGCTTGCTGCGCGTGTCCATCGGCCTGGAAGACGTCAGTGACCTCCAAGCGGACCTCGCTGCCGCGTTGCAGGGCTGAAACCGCCACCGCGGCGCAAGCCCGCACGCCATTCACTTCATGGGCACGGCGCGCTTCAGGGGGCAGGCCACTGCTGAGGCACGCGTCGCAACTGCTCGACCGCATAGCCCTGCGTACGCAATTGCGCTACCAGCGCTGCATAGTCTGCCTCCGGCATCGTTGGCGTACGCGCCATGATCCACACGTGGTCACGCGCGGTGCGTCCGATGACTGTCTGCGTGTACTGCTCATCCAAGTGCGTAATGAGAAACTCGGCCTTGAAGGGCCACAGGAACTGCATACCCCAAGTGGCGTTGGTGGTGGTGTCGCGTACGAAGCCGCGCGGGTGATAAGTCTTCAACGGCCCATCGAATCCACCGGCGCGAAAGGTGAATGTGGTGGCAATGGTGCCATCGGCGGCCAGCTCATAGGTCTCCACCGCATTCCACGCATCCTTCTCCAGGAACGTGGGAATGGTTGCAATGACATACCAGGGCCCCATGAAACGCGGCAGGTCCACCTTCGCCACGGTAGGCATGGGGGGTTGCGTGCTGCACGCCGCGAGCCCGGCGCCCAGCGCCAAAACCACCAACGCGCCAAAAAACCTCTTACCGCTAAAACGTTTCATGGTTGCTCCTCTATGTCTTGTGTACGGTCTTGTGTAGGGCCTTCTATCAGGCCTTGTGCCGGCGCCGACTGCGCTAGCGCCGCCAGTGCCTCACCGCTTACCCTGAACACCGTCCATTCATCCATCGGTACGGCGCCCATCGAACGATAGAAATCAATGGCGCGCTGGTTCCAATCCAGCACGGCCCACTCGAAGCGCGCGCAGCCACGCTGCGCTGCAATGGCGGCCAGATGCAGCAGCAAGGCCTTGCCTATGCCATGACCGCGCATCGCCGGGCGGACGTACAGGTCTTCGAGATACAGACCGCGCCGCGCACGAAAGGTGCTGAAGTTGTGAAAGTAAAGCGCAAAGCCCACCGCCTCACCAGCGACTCGTGCCACCACGGCCTCGCAATCGGGCCGTGCGCCGAACAGCGCCTCGCCCAGACTGTCTGCGGTGGCATCCACGGCATGCAGCAACTGCTCGAACTCCGCCAGCTCGCGGATCAGTTCCAGTAGCAAGGGCACATCCGCCGGCGTGGCGGGCGTGATTTCGGGCGAATGGGGAACCATGCGAACTCCAGAAAAGGCAGGCGCCATAGTGCCGTGGTTCACGCCTCTGAAAAAGTCTAACCGCCGGGAACGGAAAGGGCTTGACGTTTTGCAGTGCAGAACGCAGAGTCCACTTTGACTCGGCGCCGGACACCCATGTTTCTTAGGAAGTTTTTTTCCAGACTTCTCTTGCCAAGCCTGCTGGCCTTGCCGGCCGTGGCGGTGGGCGGCACTGTCAGTGGCGAACTGGGCTTCCTCGGCGAACTCGTCCCCGCGCTGCGTATCCACGCCTGGCAACCCGCCACGGGCCAGCATCTCGTGTTCACCACCCAGCGCCAGCAACGGCGCTACACCATGCAGTTGCCGCCAGGCCGCTGGGTACTGTTCGCGCGGCCAAACGAGCCCGGCGCACCAGATCTTTATGGCGCGTATTCGCGTTTTGCCGCCTGCTCCCGCAACCCGCAGGCGCTACGCTCCGGCGCTTGTACCGATCACGGGCTGCTCGAGGTACCGGTCTGGAAGACCGGCAGGGTCGACGGGGTCGACCTGACCGATTGGTATATCGACGAAGCGAGCGCCGCACGACTGGACGCCGTGCTCGGACGCGGCCAGGGCGAAAGCTACACCGAGGCGGCGCTCGCCGCGCCGCGCTTCAGCGAGTATCCAGCGGCGCTGTTGCCGCCCGGCACCGCCACGACCGTCGTGGACGCCGATAGCGCCGACCCCCGCCTGACACGCGACCAAGCAGCCGTGGCTGCAGCACTCGCACGGGGACCCAATTTCGCTGGCAGCCTTGCGCTGTTCGTGGTGCCAGGGGGTAGCGCCGTGCTGGACCTACGCAGCGGTCAGGTACGTTGGCCTACTGCCCTCGCTGAAAACACCCTCGACAACCCCTGCCTCGACCCCAAGGGGGAACATGAGCCCCTACAGTTTCGCCGCGACAGCCGCTTGCTCACCGTGACCCGGCCGGAAGCGGAACAATTGGTCACGCGCTATTTGGTGTGGAACGACGCCAAGGGTCGCCTCGAAGAAGTCGCCAGTTTGACCAGCGCCCTGCCGGAGCGCTGTCGTCCGGCGACGGGCACGCGCTAAGCCGGCGGCGCCAGTTAAGCCGGCGGCGCCAGTTAAGCCGGCGGCGCCGGCAGGTTCGAAGCGTGCAGATGGTGAATGCGCCATGCGCCGGCGTCTTCCGCCCGCAGCAGCAAGGTGCGCCGGCCCCACTGGTCCGCAAAGGTAAACAAGGCGGTCACTAGCGCCCACCCCGGTGCCAGCCACTCCACCCGGAAATCGCGCATGCCGAACCCGATGTAGGGCGGCGCGGGCTGTGTCTGCCGCAGTTGCGCGTTCATGCGACCGAAGCGCGCCACGATAGCCTCGCGGCCATGGACCAAGGCCTGCGAATTCCTAAACGGGAAGTACATGGTGGCGTCGGGCGTAAACCAGCCCTCCAGCGCATCTTCGCCACGATCCAGCGCGCTCAGGAATGCCTGCAAGGTGGCCTGCACCACCGCGGCTTCCGCCACCGGATTGTTCACTACTTGCATCTTCCGCCTCCAAGCACTACCCACACTACCTTGTGCCACAGCATGCGACACTAAAGGCCCCACCTTACCGCGCCCAGAGGCGCCTACCCGCATGAAACGTCTCGGAATGCTGCTGATGAAAGGCCTGGTGGCCGTGCTGCCGCTGGGCTTGACCGCCTACTCCGTGTATTGGCTGGTCACCACCACCGAAACGCTGATGCAGACCTTCCTGCTCTGGTTCATTAGTCCGGAATTTTATCGGCCCGGCATGGGCTTGCTCGTCGGCGTGGTGTTCCTGCTGGCGGTGGGTACGTTCGTGAACGCCTACGTGGTGCGCCGCGTACAGGGCTGGCTGGACCGGGTCATCGAGCGTATTCCCGGCGTGAAGACCGTCTACGGTGCGGTGCGCGACCTCATGCAGTTCTTACCCACCGGCAACAGCACCGAGCGCGACTTGCGCAGTGTCGTGGTGGTGCGTTGGGGCGACATGCGCCTGCTGGGCTTTGTCACCCGCGACGACCTGCCAGAGCTGGAAGCGCAGGCCGGCGGCGTCGACTTGGTGGCCGTCTACCTGCCCATGAGCTATGGCATTGGCGGTTATACCGTCTACCTGCCGAAAGACCAGTGCGAGCCCTTGGACATGCCGGTGGAAACTGCTATGCGCATGGCCCTTACGGCCGGGATGTCGAGCGGCCCTCCGCCGGCGCGTTAAGCCGCACGGGCACCTCGAGCCGCACCAGCACCGGTCGGTGGTCGGAGCCCACCCAAGGGCCCAGCACGAAGCTCTCGGCGCGCATACCGTGCGTCACCAAGCAGTGATCAATCTGCAAGCCGGGCAAGCGCCCGGTCCAGCGGCCGGCACTGGCCGGCCAGGTGGTCACCAATCCACTGGCCGCTGCGGCGTTCACCAACCCACCGTTCACCAACAAGCGCTCGAATGCGCCGTCGTGTGGGGTCAGGTTGAAATCGCCCACTAGCACCAACGGGCGCGGCGCTTGCCGTGCCAACTTCGCCAGCCGCGCCAGCGCCACCTCGCGCGCGGCCGCGTAGGCCGGTGTGATGGGCCAGCGCAAATGCAGGCCCACAACGTCCACGGGCTGCCCGGCGAGGTCTACCGTAACGCGTAGCGCGTCATAGGACCCTGCCCCCTCGAGGGCCACGGCACTGGCCGCACTCCACGGCAAGCGGCTCAGCACCATCACGCCGTCATGCCCTTTACCAGGCACCCAGCGCTGGTAGGGCCAGCCATCGCGCAACAAGGCCAGTTCGCGCTGCCAGCGCGGCGTCACTTCCAGAAACACGGCGACGTCGGGCGCTGCTGCGCGTACCGCAGCCCGCATGGCAGCGTACTCGTCGTTGCGGAACCAGACATTGACCGAAAGCACCTTCAGCGGCGTGACCGGGACGAACATGAAAGGCTCCGCCTGCGCCACCGTCGGCGTGGGCAGGAGAAAACCCGGCCACCAACCCGGGACCACCCGCGGCAAGCCCGGGGCCAGCAAGGGCCAGAGTAGAGCGAGATTCACCAGCGCCAAACCCGTGGCGCCCGCCGCAATACCGAGGTGACGCGTGAGGCCGAGCCACATGGCCAGCAAGCCCAGCAGCAAGGCCACCTGCACGCGTAAGTCCGCTGCGCGGTCCGCGAGCCAGAAGTGCGGGCTCAACAGCCCGAGCAGCGTCAGGAGCCCAAGGCCGGCAACACACACCACGGCCGCCCGCACGAACGCCCCAGCGAACGCTTGGCGCGCTACGGCAATGAAACGTTTAGCATGCTCAGTGAACACCAGCCCCTCCACCCCTGCAGGATGCCACGCAGTTGCCCCCCCTGAACGGTCTGACACGTTTTTTCGAGGACTTGGTCATCGGCGAGGTGCTGCTGTCCGGTACACGCACGCTCACCGCGGAAGACATCACTACCTTCGCACGGCAGTATGACCCGCAGTGGTTCCACGCGGATGCGGACGCGGCGCGGGAGAGTGTCTGGGGCGAAGTGGTGGCTAGCGGCATCCAGACCATGGCGGTCTGGCGCCAACTGGACCACGACGTGGCGCACGACATCGCGTGGATCTGCGGCGTGGGCTGGGACAAGGTGCGTTGGCCTCGCGGCCTACGCGCCGGGGTACCGGTCCAGGCGCGCAGCACCGTGCTGGCGAAGCGCGCCAGCGGCAAGGACCCCACGCGTGGGGTGGTGGTGATGCGGTACGAACTACTGGACGCCCGCGACGGCCTGCCCGTTTGGGAGGCCGAAGGCACCAACCTCATTCGCCGCCGCGAACCGGCCACCTGAGGGACCGGTTCAACCAGCGGCTGGCACCCTAGGGGCCAGCCGCCGCGCGCGCCGCGCTTATTTGCCGAGCGGCGTGATGCGCGAACCCTCGAGCGTGAGGTTGTACATCAACCCCTTGTTCGAGAACACGAAGGCGATCACGGGCTTGCGCGCAGTTTCCGTATCGATTTGGTCGCCAGCGCCTAGCGTGGCGATGGCCACGCTGGCATCCACACCAGCCTTCCAGCCCTTGCTGCGGCGGAAGTGGTCGAGGGATTCGGGGGTCATGAAGAGGATGACCACCGACTTCTGCTGTACCCCCAACTGGAAGCCCACCGAAGCGGACGCCAAGCGGTAGTAGCGCGTGGGCACGCCACCGACGCGGAGCTGGCCTTCGCCATACTCGCCGCCCACCACCACGCCGCCCTTCAGTACCTTCGGGAACACCAACACACCCGCAGCGCGCGACGCCAGTTCGGCGCCAGCGCTGGTCTGCTCTTTCAGGCGGGCCAGCGCCTCACGCGACTGGGCGTCAATCTCGGCGCGACTGGACACCGCCGCCTGGGCGGTCGGCAAGCCGAATGGGCCAAACAAGCAGCCAGCAGCGACGACCAGTACGGCGCGACGCAACGAAGCAATCTGTAAAATATTCGTGAATTTATTCATGCAGCCATCGTCGCCGGAAGCGACTCAAGACGCAAGCGCCACCCCGGTCCGGGCTGCCGCCGGGCCGCGCAAGGCGCGGTACGCCACCGAAAGCTTGCGGATTCCCGCGGTGCGGCGCGCCACGCGCTTCACCTCACGCATCAGGCAGCCGAGCAGGTTCGCCTCCGCATGCAACCCGCCGGCGGCATAGGCGGGCGACAGCCCGACGTGCAACACCGTCAGCAGGTCGGGACCATCGCGCAGATAAATGGCCAAACCCAACGGCCGCAGCCCGCCGGCCCTCGCCTGGGTAGCGAAGAGGCACTGCACACCCGCGTGCCCAGCAAGGGTGACGCTCAGGAACCCAGCGTCCTCGACGATTTCCGGACAGCCCCAACGTTCAATGACTTCCCGCAAAGCACCGCGCACGCGCGACTGGTGTTCATTGAAGAACAACAGGTGCTCGAGTGCGGCGCGCTGGTCGGCCGGTATGCGGCTGGAAAACAGGAACCGACCTGACGACCCGCCGTCGACGAAGCCGCCATTCATAACGATGGCATTCATGCTTACCCTCATCCCCGCCTGCTTTTTTCTAATGGGCGGAACCTACCCCCGAGCAGGAACGGGTGTCGACTGGCAATTTTGCTGCGCCGCCCTGTGCAAGCGGAGGCCAGGCCAAGCCTGGGTGCGGTATTCCCGCCACAAACCAGGAAATTCACGCTGAAACACACGAATTACCGGGGTTTTCGTCTGGCGCAAGCGGCCTTCGAGGGGGCAAAAAACTGTAGCCGTTTTACGACAAACGCCGCTTGTGACGGTCGGAACTGCTGCCGGATGGCGGTTGCCGAGACCGGAAGCCCGGGGGCAGAACTGCCCTGCAGAACCGGATATTGCGCGCTGCAGCGCAGCAAAACCCAGGACTTCAGCCAGCGGACCAAGCCTCAGGCGCGCCCACCGCCACGACGTGCGGGTTATCTAGGGCGGCATTGCTGCAGCCAAGCAGGGTGCCATCCAGACGGTAGACGCCACCGCCGGCGGCACTGAGCACCGCTTGCCCCGCCGCCGTGTCCCAAATCATGGTGCGGCCCAGACGCGGGTACAGGTCCGCCTCGCCGCGGGCAAGGAGACAGAACTTCAGGGAGCTGCC
>CALPVO020000091.1 GCA_943327025.2 Janthinobacterium lividum | reverse complement strand
GGGTTTGCGGAAAAGAGCGCGCCCACTTTCTCATCGAGCGCCTGATTGACCACGCGCGGCGCAACGGGGCGTACCTCCCGTACACGCCGAACACGGCGTATGTGAACACCATTGGCGTGGAGCGCGAGAAGGCGTACCCCGGCGACCGTGCGCTCGAGCGTCGGTTGGAGGCCTATCTCCGCTGGAACGCCATGGCGATGGTGGTCGCAGCCAACCGGCAGAGCAGCGAATACGGTGGCCATATCTCCACCTATGCATCTTCGGCCACGCTTTACGAAGTAGGCTTCAATCACTTTTGGCATGCACCGACGCCTGACAATGGCGGCGGCGACTTGATCTACGTGCAGGGCCATTCGAGCCCCGGCATTTATGCCCGCGCTTATTTGGAAGGCCGTCTGAGCGATGACCAGTTACGGCACTTCCGCCAGGAAGTCGGCGGCAAGGGTTTGTCGTCTTACCCGCATCCTTGGCTGATGCCGGATTTCTGGCAGTTCCCGACCGTATCGATGGGCCTTGGGCCCTTGATGGGCATCTATCAGGCACGCTTCATGCGGTATCTGGAACACCGCGGGCTTGCGCCGGCTTCGGACCGCAAGGTGTGGTGCTTCCTCGGCGACGGCGAGATGGATGAGCCCGAGTCGATGGGCGCGCTCACCATGCCCGTGCGCGAGAAACTCGACAACCTCGTGTTCGTGGTGAACTGCAACCTGCAGCGCCTCGATGGCCCGGTACGCGGTAACGGCAAGATTATTCAGGAACTCGAAGCCGCTTTCCTCGGCGCCGGCTGGAATGTCATCAAGGTGCTGTGGGGTAGCCGTTGGGATCCACTGCTGGCGCGCGACACCAACGGCACGCTGCGCCAGCTCATGGAAGAGTGCGTCGACGGCGAGTACCAGAACTTCAAGCAGAAGGGCGGTGCGTACACGCGCGAGCATTTCTTCGGCAAGTATCCGGAACTGCGCGAGATGGTCGCCAACATGAGCGACGACGAAATCTGGCGTCTGCAGCGTGGCGGACACGATTCGATGAAGGTGTGGAACGCCTATGCCGCGGCCATGGCGCACAAGGGTGGCCCGACAGTCATCTTGGCGCACACCGTCAAGGGTTTCGGCATGGGCAAGGCTGGCGAAGGGCAGAATACTGCCCACCAGCAAAAGAAACTCGACGAGGAGGCGCTGCGTGCCTTCCGTGACCGCTTCAATATCCCCGTGAGTGATGACGAGATTGGCAAGCTGCCGTTCCGGCGTCCGGCTGAGGACAGCCCGGAGATGAAGTACCTGCTCGAGCGCCGCGGTGCGCTGGGTGGTTCTTTGCCGGCGCGCAAGGTGAGCCAGCAGCGTTTGCCGGTGCCGGCGCTCGCAGCATTTCAGGGCTTGCTAGATTCGAGCGGTGATCGCGAGATTTCCACCACCATGGCCTTCGTGCGGCTGCTGGGTGTGTTGCTGAAGGACAAGGCTTTTGGTCCTCACGTGGTGCCCATCGTTCCCGATGAGGCGCGCACCTTCGGCATGGAAGGCTTGTTCCGACAGATTGGTATCTATTCCTCGGCGGGGCAGCTGTATACGCCGCAGGATGCGGACCAACTGCTTTACTACCGCGAGGACCGCAAGGGCCAGATTCTCGAAGAAGGCATCAACGAAGCCGGCGCCATCTGTTCGTGGATTGCCGCGGGCAGTGCCTACGCCAACCATGGCATTCCCATGGTGCCGTTCTATATCTATTACTCCATGTTCGGCTTCCAGCGCGTCGGCGATTTCATCTGGGCCGCAGCCGACCTGCAGGTGAAGGGCTTCCTGCTGGGTGCCACGGCGGGTCGCACTACGCTGGCGGGCGAAGGTCTGCAGCATCAGGACGGCCATAGCTTGCTGCTGGCAAGTACGGTGCCGAATTGTGTCGCCTACGACCCTTGCTACGCCTACGAGTTGGCCGTCATCATGCAGGATGGCTTGCGCCGCATGTACGGCGAAGGCGAGAGCATTTTCTATTACCTGACGGTGATGAACGAGAACTACACGCATCCGGCCATGCCGGAAGGTGTGGAGGCCGGCATCCTGCAGGGCATGTACCAACTGCGGACTGGCGCTGCGGCACCCCCGCAGGGCAAGGACATGCCGCGCGTGCGTCTGCTCGGCAGCGGCACCATCCTGCGTGAAGTGGAGGCGGCGGCTGCGATGCTCGAGGCAGACCATGGTATTGCTGCGGATGTTTACAGCGTCACCAGCTTCGGTGAAATGCGTCGCGAGGCCATCGATGCAGAACGCTGGAATTTGCTGCACCCAGAAGCGGCTGCCCGTATACCGTATGTCGCCAGCGTGCTGTCGGCAGGTGTTGGCCCGGTGGTAGCTGCCACGGACTACATGCGCAGCATTCCCGATCAGGTTCGTCAGTGGGTGCCGGGGCGCTATGTCACGCTGGGCACCGATGGCTTTGGTCGCAGCGATTGCCGCGCGCAGTTGCGCAGTCACTTCGAGGTGGACCGTCGCTATGTAGTGGTGGCTGCGCTCAAGGCATTGGCCGACGACGGATTGGTCACGGCCGCCACGGTAGCCAAGGCCATCGCCACTTACGGTATAGACCCCGAGAAGCCCAGCCCGGTGCTGAGCTGAGGAGCAGGTCATGAGCAGTAACGTGGAAGTGCGCGTACCTGACATCGGTGGAGCGGCCGGTGTGAAGGTCATCGAGGTGCTCGTCGCTGTCGGCGACACCGTCGAGAAAGAGCAATCGCTGGTAACGCTTGAAAGCGAGAAGGCGACCATGGACGTGCCGTCCTCGGCCGCTGGTCGTGTGGTGGCAGTGCATGTCACGCCGGGCGCCGAGGCCGCTGAGGGCACTTTGGTGGTGACGCTGGAGGCGAGTGGTGGGGCTGGTGTCGATGCCAGTCGCGAGCAAGCTCGCTCCCACACCGCGAATGCTCCGGCTCCAGCTGCCAGTCCTGCTACTGCCACCAGCCCTGCTGTTACGAGTAGTCCTGTTATGGCAGCGAGCTTGCTCGCGACTCCCGCCGCTGTTGCAACCCCGGCGCCGGTTGTGGGAGCGAGCTTGCTCGCGACTCCTGCAAGTGCGGCTTTGCCTGCCATCAACGAAACCACTTTCGCCAAGGCTCACGCCAGCCCGTCGGTACGACGTTTTGCGCGCGAGCTCGGCGTTGACCTCGGCCAGGTGCGCGGCAGTGGGCAGAAGGGACGCGTTTCCCACGATGACGTGAAGGCTTGGGTGAAGCAGACTTTGGCTGCCGCCGCGACGCGCGGCGCAGCGGGCGGCTCGTTGCCGAAATTGCCGGAGGTCGACTTCGCGAAGTTCGGCCCGGTGCGGGTCGTGCCGCTCACCCGCATTCAGAAAATCAGCGGACCGCGTCTGCATGCTAGTTGGGTGAACTTGCCCCACGTCACGCAGTTCGACCAAGCAGACATTACCGGTATGGAAGCTACCCGCCAGGAACTCAAGGAGGCGGCAGCCGAAAAGGGCGTGAAGCTGACGCCGCTCGCGTTCGTGGTGCGTGCCTGTGCCCGGGTCATTGCCAAGTTCCCGAAATTCGCTTCGTCTTTGGATGCGGCTGGCGAAAACCTCGTCTACAAGCAATACCTGCATATCGGCTTTGCGGCAGATACGCCGAATGGACTGGTCGTGCCGGTCATTCGCGATGCCGACCGCAAGGACGTGTATGAGATCGCTCGTGACCTGGCGGAACTTTCGGCGAAGGCTCGCGCCGGCCAATTGAAAGCCGCGGAGATGCAGGGTGGCTGCTTCACCATCAGCTCGCTAGGTGGCATTGGTGGGACGGCTTTCACGCCCATCATCAATGCGCCGGAAGTGGCCATTCTCGGTGTCTCGAAGAGTAGCCATCAGCCCCATTGGGACGGCAAGCAATTCGTGCCGCGCTTGATGCTGCCGCTGTCGCTGTCGTATGACCACCGTGTCATTGATGGTGCGGACGGCGCGCGGTTCACGGCGGCGCTAGCGCTCGAACTGGCGAACGTCGCGGGCCTGCGGGAGGCAGTCCCGTGAGCGCGCAGGATGTCGTGGCGCCGGAACTCGCGGGTTCAGCGGATATGGATGAAACGGCCGCCGATTTACACATTCCGTTGCTGGTTCTCGGCGCTGGGCCCGGCGGATACACCGCTGCTTTCCGTGCGGCAGACCTCGGCCTCGAAGTCGGGCTGGTCGAGCGTTGGCCCACCTTGGGGGGTGTTTGCCTGAATGTCGGCTGCATTCCTTCGAAGGCGCTGCTGCACGCGGCGAAGGTCATCGAAGAAGCGCATGACATGTCGGCACTAGGCGTGCAGTTCGCGCCGCCCGTCATCGACAACGTCAAGTTGAAGGGCTGGAAGGACCGGGTGGTCGGCAAGCTGACCACGGGCCTCACGGGCCTCGCCAAGCAGCGCAAGGTCAAGGTACTGCGCGGCACGGGAACGTTCCTGTCCGCCCATCGTTTGGCGGTCACTGCCGAAGACGGCAGTCGCCAAGTGGTTGGTTTCGATCAGTGCATCATCGCCGCTGGCAGCGAGCCGGTGAAACTGCCTGCGTTCCCGGTGGACCCACGGATTCTGGACAGCACCAGTGCGCTGGAGTTGGGGCGTATCGATGGTCGCTTGCTCGTCATTGGCGGCGGCATCATCGGTCTGGAAATGGCCTGCGTGTACGATGCGCTCGGCGCGAAAGTGTCCGTGGTGGAATTGGGTACGGGCCTCATGCCAGGTGCCGACCGGGACCTCGTGCGCCCGCTGGAGAAACGTCTCAAGGCGCGCTACGAAGCCATCCTGACCGGCACTAAAGTCATCGCTATCGAGGCGCTGCCGGAAGGTTTGCGTGTTACGTTCGAGGGCAAGGGTGCGCCTGAGCCTCAGGTCTATGACCAGGTGCTGGTGGCCGTGGGCCGTGTGCCGAACGGCAAGCGTCTGGAAGCCGCTGCGGCAGGGGTGGACGTGGATGCCCGTGGCTTCATCGCCGTGGACAAGCAAATGCGCACCAACGTGCCGCACATCTTCGCCATCGGCGATGTGGTGGGGCAGCCCATGCTGGCCCACAAGGCGACGCATGAAGGTAAGTTGGCCGCAGAAGTGGCTGCTGGCGAGAAGCGTGCCTTCGATGCGCGAGTTATTCCGTCTGTCGCGTACACGGACCCGGAAATCGCTTGGGTGGGTTTGACGGAAACTCAGGCAGCAGAGCAGGGCATCACAGTGGAGAAGGGCGTGTTCCCGTGGGCGGCTTCGGGCCGTGCCTTGGCGGTGAACCGCGACGAGGGGTTCACGAAGCTGCTGTTCGACCCCACCACGCATCGCCTATTGGGCGCTGGCTTAGTCGGGCCCAATGCAGGCGAACTCATCGGTGAAGTGGCATTGGCGGTGGAGATGGGCGCAGACGCCGCCGATATCGGCAGCACTATTCATCCGCACCCGACGCTCAGCGAAACCGTGGCATTCGCCGCAGAAGCGTTTGAAGGAACCCTGACGGACCTCTACCTGCCCAAGAAGAAGTAAACCCCGGCGATGCTCCTGCCATTACCGGATTTCTCGGGGGCAGTCACGACCATGCGTCCTGCTGGGCTATGATTTGCCCATGACTAGTCATGCATTTCCGCTGTTGGTTGCACTCACCTGTGCCGGCGTCATGGGTTTGGCCGTGCAACGTGGTGGAACCTGCGCTGTTGCTGCTGTCGAAGAGGTGGTGACGCAGCAGAACTACCGCCGATTTCGGGCATTGGCGGAAGCTGTGTTTTGGTCGGCCGGCTTGATGGCGTTGGCGTTTTTTGTCTTCGGCAAAGCGGTGCCGGTGCGGACGTTCGGTGTTACCGAGTGGACCGTGCTGGGCGGTGTCTTGCTCGGTCTAGGCGCGTGGATCAACGGTGCTTGCGTCTTCGGGACTGTGGCCGCCATCGGTGGCGGCGACTGGGCTTACCTCTTTTTTCCTGTCGGGTTTTTGCTCGGCTGTGCTTCCTTCGATGCTGTCCTGGCAGAAACTGGATTGGCTTCAGCGCTGCCACAGCCGGCACTGGCTACGATGGGCTTTACTCAGTTCGCGCCGGCCATTGCCGCGTTGTTCTGTGGCTGGTTGCTGTTCCGCGGCATGCAGTTGGTGCGCGCTATTCGGCAACGAAGCGATGACGCCAGTTGGCACAGTTTGCTGCGCGGTGAATGGCCGTTGCATGTCGGCACCATCGTCGTGGCGGCGGCATTCGTGTTGATGGTGCTGGGGTTTGGGCAATGGGCCTACACGGACGCCTTGGCGGAATTCGCTCGCGGAGCGACTAGGCCTGACGAAGCTCGTTTCGGGCTGTTTGGCGCCATGTTGGCCGGTTCGCTTGCTGGTGGCATCAGTTTGCGCAAATGGCGTCCGGTGAAGCCCACGGTGGAGGCAGTGGTTAAGTGCCTGCTGGGGGGCTGGGTGATGGCTTTTGGCTTCCTGCTGGTCCCGGGCGCCAATGACAGCATCATCTTGCTGGGTTTGCCCACCTTGCAGCCGCAGGCTTGGGTGGGCATGGTGGTGATGTGCCTGACGCTGTGGCTACTCATCGCCCTGAAACGGTATTGGCGAACGATTTAAGCCGGCTTCCGCGGCCTGCCGAACCGACTTTTCCCTGTCTGGCCAATAACCTACAAACTATTGCGCTGCAAAACCGTTACACTATGCGGCCTTATATCAGGCGTACGCCATGAACTCTCCTCAGGATTCCACCGCGAATCCCTCTGAACCACAGCCCGCTGAGCCGGCCGAAGCCGCCATCACTTTCGCCAGCCTCGGTCTTGCCGCGCCAGTGCTCGAAGCGCTCTTGGCGGTCGGTTACGAATCTCCTTCGCCCATTCAAGCCGCCACTATTCCTGCTTTGCTGGAAGGCAAGGACGTGCTCGGCCAGGCACAGACCGGTACGGGCAAGACCGCGGCGTTCGCGTTGCCCCTGCTTTCTGGTCTCGACCTCAACGTCGCTGGCGTGCAGGCCCTGGTCATGGTGCCCACCCGTGAACTGGCTATTCAGGTCGCCGAGGCGTTCAACAAGTACGCCGCCAAGATGCCTGGCTTCCATGTGCTGCCCATCTACGGCGGCCAGAGCTATACCCCGCAGCTGAATGCGTTGCGCCGTGGTGTGCACGTGGTGGTTGGCACTCCGGGTCGCATCATGGACCACCTCGATCGCGGCACGCTGTCCCTTGAGGCCGTGCGTTACGTGGTTCTCGACGAAGCCGACGAAATGCTCCAGATGGGCTTCGTCGATGCCATCGAGCAGATTCTCGGCAAGGTACCGCCGGAACGCCAAGTGGCGCTGTTCTCTGCCACGATGGCGCCGCAGATCAAGCGCATCGCCAAGACCCACTTGCGGTCGCCGCGCGAAATCAACATCCAGGGCAAGACCACTACGTCCGCGAACATTCGCCAGCGCTACTGGGTGGTCAGCGGTCTGCATAAGCTGGACGCGCTTACTCGCATCCTCGAAGTGGAGCCGTTCGACGCCATGCTGGTGTTTACGCGCACCAAGCAGTCCACCGTGGAGCTCGCCGAGCGTCTCGAGGCCCGTGGTTTCTCTGCTGCCGCACTGAATGGAGACATTCTGCAGGCGCAGCGTGAACGTACCATTGCGGCGCTTAAGGCGGGCAAGATCGACATTCTCGTGGCCACTGACGTGGCCGCGCGCGGTCTCGACGTGGAACGTATCGGGCATGTCGTGAACTTCGATGTGCCTTACGACACCGAAAGCTACGTGCATCGTATCGGTCGCACGGGCCGTGCCGGGCGCAAGGGCGAAGCCATCCTGTTCATCGCTCCGCGTGAACGCAACATGCTCTCGGCCATTGAGCGCGCCACGCGTTCACCCCTGGAGCCGATGCGTCTGCCCACCGTCAGCGACGTGAACGAAGCGCGCATCACCAAGTTCCGTGAGCGGCTGGAAGCGGTCATTACGGAAGGCGTGTCTACCGAATACCGCAGTGTCATCGAGTCCGTCGTACGCGAGTCCGGTCAGGACCTGCTCGACGTGGCCGCCGCGCTTGCTCGCATGGCGCAGGGCGAAACACCGCTGCTGCTGCCGGGTGGTGAAGAGCCGGGCAGCCGCGACGGCGCCCCGCGTTCGTTGCCACCAGAAGACCGGCAGGGTCGTCCTCGCGACCGTCTGGCAGAGATGCTGGAAGAAGAACAGCGTCCGCACGGCAAGTATGTGTCCCGTGAAGATCGCTTCGGGCCGCAGCAGGTATACCGCCTTGAAGT
>CALPVO020000090.1 GCA_943327025.2 Janthinobacterium lividum | reverse complement strand
CCGCAGCCATACGCTGGGCTTCATCTACGACGACCCGAGCGTGCACCACCTGACGGACCTGCAGCGTGGTGCCATGGCGCGTTGCCGTGAGGCGGGCAACCGGCTGCTGGTGCAGCCCTTCGTGGAGCGCGGCGCGGAACTGGTCCGGGAAGTCGTCGGCTTTGTGACGCAAACCCATCTCGATGGCCTCATCGTCACACCGCCGCTGTCGGTGCTGCCGGAATTGGCAGCGGCACTGGAAGAACGCGGTATTGCCCATGCGCGCATAGCGCCCGGTGATGGCGCCACGAATGTGCCGACCACCGATATGGATGACGTGAGTGCGGCGCGCGAAATGACCGAGCACCTGTTGGGACTGGGCCATCGCGACATCGCCTTCATCATCGGCCACCCGGAGCACGTGTCGGCGCACCAGCGTTTCATGGGCTTTCGGTTGGCGATGGAAGCGCATGGGTTGCTGCCACCGGCTGGGCGAGTGGTGCAGGGGGCCTATTCGTTCGAAAGCGGCGTGGCGGCGGCGCGCAAGTTGCTCGCGGCGCGACCGCGGCCCACCGCCATTTTCGCCAGCAACGACGATATGGCGGCCGGTGTGCTGCTGACAGCCCACGATCTCGGCATTGCGGTACCGGGCGAGCTGTCCGTTGCCGGCTTCGACGACAGTTTCATTGCCGGCACTTTGTGGCCGCGGCTGTC
Source organism: Janthinobacterium lividum (assembly GCA_943327025.2). Lineage (GTDB taxonomy): Bacteria > Pseudomonadota > Gammaproteobacteria > Steroidobacterales > Steroidobacteraceae > CAIOHZ01. The sequence goes on along the minus strand of CALPVO020000090.1, from coordinate 7,603 downwards.
CACGGTGCACCAGCCCAGCTTCGATTTGGCCTACGAGGCCACGGGCCAGTTGCTGGCGTTCCTGAAAACCGGGGAGGTGCCGCCACGGCTGCGGGTGCCGCACCGGTTGGTGGTGCGTGCCTCCACGGGCCCGGTGCCTGCTTAGGCGCCATCCAGTTGACATATTGGCGGGGCACACTGACAGCGTTGCTGTGAATGTCTGACCCCAGACGGTCCAGGCGGCCAGGATGAAAATGCTGGTCGCCTCTTTTTTGGGTACGCGTGACAGCGTTGTCATTTGCATGGCATACTGCGCCCATGACACTGCCTCCTATCCTCGCCCCCGGCGCGCAGGCTGGTTTTGTGCTGTTTGGCGCTACCGGCGACTTGTCCCGTCGCATGCTCTGGCCGTCCTTGTGGCACCTCCACCAAGATGGTCTGCTGCCGCCGGGCTTGCATCTTTATGGTGTGGCCTCGCGCGACCTGACTCGCGAGGCCTTTCAGAACCTGGTGGCGGAAGCCTTGCAGCCCCGCCCGGGCGAGGTGACCTCTGTCGATGAGATGCGCGCTTTCATTGCACGCATCGACTATCGCTCCATCGATTTGGCGAAGGGCGGCTTCGACAAACTCCGCGGGTTGCCGGGCCTGACCTCCAGCGACGCCTTTCAGGCCTATTACTTGTCCACGCCGCCGGCGCTGTACGGCCCCGCTTGCGAAAGTCTGCAGTGCGCGAACCTCGTGCACGCGAACTCGCGCGTGGTCTTGGAAAAGCCCATTGGCCATTGCCGTCAGAGTGGCGCGGCCATCAACCGCGCCGTGGCCGAGGTGTTCGAGGAAGAGCAGGTCTTCCGTATCGACCACTACCTGGGCAAGGAGACCGTGCAGAACTTGTTGGCGCTGCGCTTCGGCAATATTTTGTTCGAGCCGCTGTGGAACGGGCAGTGGGTGGAGCACGTCCAGTTGACGGTGGGCGAGACGGTCGGCGTGGAAGGCCGTTGGGGCTACTACGACGACGCGGGCGCGCTGCGCGACATGGTGCAGAACCACATGTTGCAGATGCTGGCCTTGCTCGCCATGGACCCGCCCTCCAGCCTCGATGCCGCCGCGGTGCGCAACGAGAAGATCAAGGTGCTGCGCAGCCTGCGGCCCATCACGGCGGCGAATGTGGTGGCCAACACGGTGCGTGGGCAGTACGGCGCGGGCATTGCCAATGGCGCACCGGTGCCGGGGTACTTGGAAGAGCAAGGTGCGCGCACCGACAGTGGTACGGAAACGTTCGTAGCGCTGCGCGCTGATATCGACAACTGGCGTTGGGCCGGTGTGCCGTTCTACTTGCGCACCGGCAAGCGCATGGCCGCACGCCGTACGGAAATCGTCATTCAGTTCAAGCCAGTACCGCATGACCTCTTCGCCGGACATTCCTCCGGTGGCCTGCAGGCTAACCGCCTCGTCATTGGCATGCAGCCGAATGAACACATCACGCTGGAACTGATGAGCAAGGAGCCAGGGCTTTCCGGGACGGCGCTGCGTCGCGTCCCGCTGGACCTCTCGTTGCACGAGGTGTTCGGTGTCGAGCGTCCGCGCATTGCGTATGAGCGCCTACTGCTCGACTTCCTCCGCGGCGACCCGACGCTGTTCGTGCGCGTGGACGAAGTGGATGCGGCGTGGCAATACATCGACGGCATCCACGCCGGCTGGCGCGCGGTGAACCAGCGGCCGCAGAAATATCTGGCGGGCTCTTGGGGCCCCACCTCGGCCATTGCCTTGGCGGAACGCCACGGCCATAGCTGGTACGAGTGATGGCAGCGGTTTCCCCTTTGACGCAACGCGAAGTGATCTGGCACGAAGCAGCAGACCGTGTGGCGCTGGCCAAAATGCTGGCGGATGCGTTGGAGCAGGCTTCACGAGAAGCGCTGCAAGCCGGTGGCGATGCGTTCTTTGCCATCGCCGGCGGCGAAACGCCGAAGGCCACCCTACGCGAGTTTGGTACGCGTGCCTTGCCGTGGCGCAAGGTCTGCCTAGTGCCCACGGACGAACGGGTGGTACCAGTGGCGAGCCCCTACAGCAATGAGCGCCTGCTGCGCGAACTGCTGCCACAAGCCCGCGTGCTCGGGCTGATGTCCCCACAGACCTTGTTCGACCATTCGCCAGTCACGTTGGCGGCGCAGGCCGACCAGCGCTTGTCGTTGTTGCCACGTCGTTTCGACGCCGTGCTGCTGGGCATGGGCGGCGATGCCCACACGGCTTCGTTGTTTCCCGGTGCTGAGGGGCTGGCTACCGCGCTGTCACCGGCGCCGCGTCCTGCGGTAGTGTCATTGACGCCAAGCCCGTTGCCTGCCAACGCGCCTTATCCGCGGCTGACGTTGACGCTGGGCCGCCTGACGTGGACCCGCCGCTTGTGGCTGCTGGTGACAGGCGCCGACAAGCGCCGCGTGCTGGAACAGGCACTGGCCCAGCCGGACCCGTTGTTGCGTCCCGTGAGTGCCTTGCTGACGCCGGGGGCGAGCAGTGCCTCGCCGCTCGAAATCTTCTGGGCACCATGAGGAATCCAGCAGCATGAGCACTGAAGTCATGAAACTTGCGGTCATGAGTTTGCTGCCATGAGCCCGCTGCATCCTGTGGTGGCTGCCGTTACCCAGCGCATTGCCGAGCGTAGTGCCGCAACGCATGCTGCCTGGCGCGAACGCATGGAGGCCGCGGTGCTGGCAGCGCCGGCGCGCAAAGACCTGCCATGCTCCAACCTCGCTCATATGGCGGCGGGTGGTGGCAACGACAAATCCACGTTGGCGTTTGGTGCCAGCCCGAACATCGGGGTTGTCACCGCTTACAACGACATGCTCTCGGCGCATCGGCCGTTCGAGGCCTACCCCGAACTACTGCGGCAAGCAGGCCGCCATGTCGGTGCCACGGTGCAGGTGGCGGGCGGTGTGCCTGCCATGTGTGATGGCGTCACGCAGGGCCGCGATGGCATGGAGTTGTCGCTGTTCAGCCGCGACGTCATCGCTCTGTCGACGGCAGTGGCGTTCTCGCACGATGCCTTCGATGCGGGCTTGCTGCTGGGCGTCTGCGACAAGATTGTGCCGGGCCTGTTCATGGGCGCGGCGGCGTTCGCGCACCTGCCTCTGCTGTTCGTCCCGGCCGGCCCCATGGCCAGCGGCTTGCCGAACAAGGCGAAGGCGGAAGTTCGCCGTCGCTTCGCCGAAGGCAAGGCGACGCGCGACGAACTGCTGTCATCCGAACTCGGCGCCTACCACGATGTGGGAACCTGCACGTTTTACGGCACGGCCAACACCAACCAGATGGTGTTGGAATTCCTCGGCCTGCACGTGCCGGGCGCGGCGTTCGTCCAGCCGGCCTTGCCGTTACGCCATGCGCTCACCGTCGCAGCACTGGAGCACGTGGCCGCAGAGGCTTCGCGTGCGCCTGCTGAACGTCGCACCTTGGCGCGTTCACTCGATGCACGCAGCCTGGTGAATGCCACCGTGGGTTTGATGGCGACGGGTGGCTCCACGAACCACACGCTGCACTTGCCCGCGATGGCGCGCGCGCTGGGGCTCGAACTGACTTGGGAAGACATGGCAGATCTTTCTGCCGTCACCCCATTGCTGGCGCGGGTTTACCCGAACGGCAAAGCCGACGTGAATCACTTCCATGCGGCCGGCGGGTTGGCGTTTGTCATGCGCGAGCTGCTGGACGCAGGGTTGCTGCATGAAGACGCGCCGACCGCTTGGGCCGGTGGCCTGCGTGCGCAGGCACGCGAGCCGTTCCTGGTGGATGGCAAGCTGCAGTGGCGGGCAGCGCCGCTGAAGTCGCTGGACGAAGACGTCCTGCGTCCCGTCGCGAATCCATTCGCTGCCGATGGCGGCATGCGCTTGTTGCGTGGCAACCTTGGCCAAGCCGTCATCAAGGTGTCCGCTGTGGAGCCCGCGGGTTGGGTGGTAGAAGCACCGGCGCGTGTCTTCACCAACCAGGCGGATTTGGTCGCGGCTTTCAAGGCGGGCACACTCGATGGCGACGCCGTCGTGGTGGTACGTGGCCAAGGCCCCAAAGCCAACGGCATGCCAGAACTGCATGGCCTGACGCCCGCGCTCACCAGTCTCCTGTCACGCGGTTACCGCATTGCGCTGGTGACCGACGGGCGCATGTCGGGTGCTAGTGGCACTGTGCCTGCTGCCATCCATGTGACGCCCGAGGCCGCCGACGGCGGCCCCATCGCCTGCATTCGCGATGGTGACCTCGTGCGTCTGGACGCACGCGCCGGTACGCTCGAAGTCCTGGCAGACCTCGGCTCGCGCGAACCGGTTCCCGTGTCCTCGGTTCCGGTGTTCGGCACCGGGCGCGAATTGTTCGGCACCGCCCGTGCCGCTGTCGGTACCGCTGCCAGCGGTGCCTCCTTCATCCTCTGAAGAGACCACGTCATGCCTACGCAGAGCATCGAGACCATCCTCACCCGCAACCGCGTGCTGCCGGTCATCACCCTCGACGACTTGAACGACGCGCTGCCGTTAGCGCGTGCCTTGCGCGAGGGTGGACTGGACGTATTGGAAGTGACGCTGCGCACTGAAGCGGGCCTCAAGGCCATCGAGAAGATTGCTGCGGACTGCCCGGGCGTGGTGGTGGGCGCCGGCAGTGTGCTGGCACCGGCGGACATGGCTGCGGTGCGTGATAGCGGTGCGGCTTTCGCCGTGTCGCCGGGGCTTACGGCGTGGCTACTCGATGCCGCGCGTGCCAGTGGCATTCCTTATTTGCCCGGTGCCGTGAGCCCTTCCGAGCTGATGCTCGGTATGGAATACGGCTATGAGTGGTTCAAGATTTTCCCGGCCATGGCACTGGGCGAAGAGCACATCCGCTCCATCGCCGCGCCGTTCCCGAAGCTGAAGTTCGTGGCCACCGGTGGCATTCGCGAAGCAGACATTCCCCGCGTGCTGGCACTGCCGAACATGCGCGGCGTCGGCGTTTCGTGGGTGGTGCCCGCGAACTTGCTGAAGACCAAGGACTGGGCCGGCATTACGGCCTTGGCGCAACGCGCCGTGGCGGCCGCTGCCAGCGCTTGAAGGCGGCCCGTCGCTCACAATGGACAGCGCCGGGAATACGCGCTTCGGTATCCCGGCTGCGCCTCTACGGCTTCAGGTGTAGCGGCCGTTCCGCTGCAACACCTCGATCTTGTAGCCGTCCGGGTCCGTGATGAAGAAGAACTTCGCCAGCGGATTGCCGTTGTGCTGCATCTGCTTCACCGGTGCGGGTGCCAGCCCCAGCTGAGTGACGCGGGCGTGTTCGGCCTCGATATCGTCCACGCACACCGCGACGTGCCCATAGGCGCCGCCATGCGTATAGGGTTCGGTCTGGCCGTGGTTCACGGTCAGCTCCACCTCGAAATCGTTCTCGCTGTTGCGCAAGTAGATGAGGGTGAAGGTATCGAAGGCGAAGCGCGCGGCCACTTGCAGGCCGAAGGCGTCCCCGTAGAACTTGACGGAGCGTTCCTCGTCCATGACGCGGATCATCGTGTGAATCAACTTGGCCATGTCGGTTCCTATGCCGCGTGCTGTTGAAGGGGCGCCCACGCGAGCAGCGTGGCGTCCTCGGATTTTGCATTCGGCACCAGCTTGGCGCCCGCGGCTTCGGCGAAAGCCTTGTATTCCATCCACGAAAGCACGGCCACCACGGGGGTTCCCTTGCCAGCATCGAAGGCTAGCGGGCCGTAGAGGTTCGCCGTGTAGATGAGGTCTTCGTCGGTCAGGCTCTGCGTGGCGTCGTGCCGTGCGCCGGCCGGCTCGAATACCCACACACCGGGCCCGGTACCTTGCGGCGGGCCAGCGCGATAACCCATACGACCGTGCAGCACGAGGAAGTCGGCCGGGCTCAGGTGCCGATGCGGCGGGGCTTCGCCGTTGTGGCGCACTACCAGCGTCACATGGCCGGTTTCTTCACTGATGCGCAGCACCTTGAGGCCAATCTGCGGCATGTCGGGGTTGTAGGCCCACGGCACGGACCGTGTATCCACGAAGTGGGGATGCACGACGGCCGAGGTGACTGCGATATCGACCGCGCCGACGACGAGACGGCTCGCGTCCTTCGCGGCAATGGCCATCGCTTCGCCTTCACCCGCCAAGCGGTTGGTAGCATCCTTCGCGCAATAGGCCAGCGTGTTGGGCACCAAGGGCGAATGATGGGCGCGCGCTAATGCCAGGACGTCCAAAGCAGTTAGTACGGAGGAAACGCCACCAGCTTCACCGAGGAAGGCGGCAGCACTGTAGAAATTGACGAGCAGTTCGGCGTCTTCACGAGCGACTATCTGGTCCACCCGGGAGTTGGCGGAGACATAGCCCCACACGCCAGGCTCGAGCCGGCTTTCCTGGCCGTCCTGCTGGTAGCCAAGCGTGCCGGAGAGCACCCACAGGTCCATGCCGCCGAGATACACCGCTGGCGGCAGGGCAGCACCGGCTTGGATCTTGACCATGGTGGTGAAGAAGCCGCTTTCGATACTGGTGCGGAGCGGCTTCAACGAGACACCCGGCAGGCTCGGGGCGGCGAGCCAACGCATCTTGTTGGTGTCGATGGCGCCCTCGACGCCAGTGGGGTCGTATTCGGCATTGAAATCAGCGGACATCGGGTCGAACCTCCTCTGCACACCGGGTGGCTGGGTAACCCGCCGCGGAACCGATGTTAGGATACAGTCTGCCACGAATTACCGGCGCAACTGCAGGGGAACTGAACATGTCCGAGGTCAATGGTCGCTTCTCCGATGCTTGGTTTTCCCAGTGGCCGGTGACGGACAGCTATCTGGCTTCGGACGGTCACGTCAACCGCATTCCGCTGCGCTTGACGAGCACGAACCTCGTCATTTACGGCACCGCCACGCTCGACGAAGTGCTGAAGGAATTCGAGCACGAAGAATTCCGCCCTGTCACCGTCGGCGGCAAGGTGCCGGTGCAAATCTGGTTCAACAATTTCACGGACACGGATTGCGGTCCGCTCGATCGGGTCAATGCCTATGTGGAGACCTGGTATTCCTTCCCGGTGACGCCGAAAGCGAGCCCGCTGGACTTGCCCTATGAGAGCCCTTTCTCACTGAATGTCATGCACCCGGAAGCCTTGGTGTGGCTGCAGCGGGTGCTTTGCGGCGCCGACAAGCATGGCAACGGCACGGGCGCCCGTGCAGCCATTGCGGTCGGCCGTGAGGTGTGGGGGTTCCCGAAACACCCGGCCCTCGCGGAGCTCAGCTTTGAGTACGCGGAAGACGGTGCCATTCGCTTCACCGGTGGTTTGCACGGCAAGAAGGCCATTACGGTGCGCGCGGGGCTGCCCGAAAACACGCCCGGAAGCGTGACCGTCCCCGTGGATGCGCGTACGGCGCCCGATGCTTGCCTGACGCCCAACCAGAACCCGTTGGTACCGGGGTTCATTCCAAAGCAGACGCGCTATGGCCAGGCGTTCAGCGCCACCATGCACTTTGCGCCGTGGGATGCCGCCGCGGACAGCCTTGAGGTTCACGATGAGGACGCCTACTACGGCGCCTTGCTGAAGAGCTGGAACTTCGTTCCGGTGCTCAAGATGCACGCCACGGATTTCAAGATTGTCGCGTTCAAGCCGGATGGCTGGAATGCAAAGCATTGGCCGAGCGCCT
>CALPVO020000089.1 GCA_943327025.2 Janthinobacterium lividum | reverse complement strand
TCCGCGCCAGCGCCCTGCTGCCAAGGACACCCGGGACCCGGGGGTCTTCGCCGAAGGCGGAGCCGTGGCCACGGGGCGTGAGCCTTCGAGACCCGTGGTCTCCGACCGCGAAAAGCCAGCGCCGTGTGTGAAGTCGCGGCCAAACGTTTCCTGCGTTTCCCCGCAGTAATATAGCGCCCGCAGGGTGCCGCCGCAGGGTGCCCTTGGCTGCCTGGTTTTGCAGGTGTTCCAAAAAAGCCCATGAATTTGCTATCTATTTTCGTGGCTCGGTAGGTTTTCTACGTATCACTTTTGCCACATTTCTCTGCTAGGCTAGTCTTACCCCAAAGGGTAGTCCCTTGGTATGACCAGTTTCCTGAGCCTAGTACCGAGCACCGACATGACCCAGATTCACGAATGGAAAGGCGCCACTGGGCGCCGTTATTGCTTTCAGGTGCATGCCTTGCCCATGCGCAAGCCAGTCACTCAGCCCGGCGTGTACCTGTTCTGCCGTCAGAGCGCCCACGGATGGCAGTCGCTAGACATAGGGCAGGCGGACAACCTGACCGAAGCCTGCGCTGCCACCCCGTTGCGGCTGGCGGCGGAAAGCGCCGGTGCCACCCACCTGCATGTGCATATTCGTCTGGCTGGTCTCGATGTGCGAGTGGAGGAAGAGGCGGACCTGCGCGCCGCGCTGTTCCCGTAGTATCGCGGTATGCAGGACGCTGCCGCCCCTCGCCGTTGGTACGTGGTTTACACCAAGCCACGCGAGGAAGCGCGCGCCCGTGAAAACCTCGAGCGGCAGGGCCACCAGTGCTATCTGCCGGAGCTTTCGCTGGAAAAGCGCCGGCGCGGGAAGGTGGTGCCAGTCATCGAGCCTTTGTTCCCGCGCTACCTCTTCATACGCTGTGCGGACGAACTGGCCACTGCCGGGTGGGGCAGCCTGCGGAGCACGCGTGGCGTGGTGAAGCTGGTGGCGTTCGGCGACGGGCCATGCACCGTCGACGATGCGTTTCTGGCAGCGCTGCAGCAGCGGGTAGAGGCTAAGCCCACCGCGCCGCAGGCGCTGTTCGCGGCAGGCGAGGTGGTGACCATCGCCGAAGGCCCGTTTGCCGGGCTGGAGGCCATTTTTCAGCTGAAGGAAGGCGCCGACCGCGCCGCCGTGCTGCTCGACATGCTGGGCCAGCAGGTGCGTGCCGCGGTGCCCTATGTGGCGCTGCGCAAGAGTTCGTAGCGGCTGCTAGGTTTAATGCAGGAGCGAGCTTGCTCGCGACTGTCGGCAGCAAGCTGCCTCCCCCAGGGTTCGCGACTCTTCTGCCACAAAAAACAATGGCCCCTTGCGGAGCCATTGAAAGAATAAAGTGGCAGACCCTGGGATAGACGCGCTTACAGCGCGCTTAGGATACCTGCGTGGGCGTCCCGATCGATCCAGGCTTTACCTGCCTCGCGCCTCCATTTTACCGGGCCTGCCACGGGGCGAGCAAGCCTTCCGCCGCTGCCATTTCTATGTCGGCACCCGTGCTGGGCGTTGCACATGAATACCCGAACCGGCATTACTCGAAGTTCAGTTTCTCGAGCCGGACGTGGGGCTCCAGCAATGCCCAATTGCGCGCTTCGCCAAATTCGAAGTGGGAATGGATGACGCCGGAGACCATATCCACGAACTGAAGGTTGGGGCTGTGGCGGCTGTCGATAGGCCGGGTTTCCAAGCGAGTTGCCGCACTGATGCCGAACCAAAGTTCCGTCTGCAAATAGTCGTGCAGGCTGTTGCCACTGCTGGCTGGCAGCGCGCGTTCGTCCGGCCAGAAATAGACGCGGTCGTATCGCGCCATTTCAGGCAGCAGTAGCCGCTTCACCATGTAGTTGTAGAGTTGGTTGGGACCCTGCCGGGCGTAAGCGGGTACGTGGCGCTTTTCCAAGACAACGGCCAAAAGATTGATGGCAGCGCTGTCCAGCGCCAGCTTGGCTGCTGAAGCGGCGAAAGCAGTTCTAGCTGTGGGTGACATTCGGGCCCACTTTCGTTCGCCCGCGTCTTTCCATTGCCGGTTCTTGTGCAAGCGCCGAACGAGCTGTTCTGGCTTCGCTAGGGCGGGCGCCTGAAGCGAGCAAGCCGATATAACGAAGAAGCGGCTCGAGCCGCCACGCTGATAAGGAAGCGCGAATGACCAGCCCGTGTCGCCGCTTTCGTCGAGGAAGATGTGGGCGTCTGTGGCCACAAAAAACAATGGCTCCTTACGGAGCCATTGAGAGAAGAAGTGGCAGACCCTGGGGTAGACGCGCTTACAGCGCGCTTAGGACACCTGCGTTGGCCTCCCGACCGGTCCAGGACTTACCTGCCTCGCCATTGCATTTTATGGCTGCGCCGGTACCGACGCAAGTGCCACTCTGCAACCTTCGCACCGCGTGGCTCCTTCGTCGCGGCACATGGAAATTGTCGCTGGAGAGCGCTCCGGGAACCATCCCCTATTCGTGGCGCGTTTGCACCGAAATGCGTGTGTCGGCAGCAAGCTGCCCCCCACAGGGCTCGCGACTCTTCAAGCCGCCACTCGCGCCGAACTTCGCATTTCACGTCCCTGAATTCGGCCATTGCCGGGACGTGTGCACCAAGGCGAGCACCCATACCCGTTGCTCGACCACTTCATAGACCAGACGATAGCTTTTGTGCGGAAACAGTTCGCGGGTGCCGGGTACCTGGCCGGCGCGGCCAAGGTGAGGATGGTCGGCCAGTGTTGCTGCTACTTCCGCGAATATCTCGTCCAGTCGCGTCGCTGCAGCGGGGTTTTCTTTCGTCACGTATTCGAAAATAGCGTCGCGGTCGCGCTCGGCGCCGGTGGTCCAGAACACGTCCATGTGCCCTCGCGCTAGCGTGGGTATCAGGAACCGGCCGCGGCCCGCCGTGCGGCGGCGCGTGCCTCGACTTCGGCCGCCGGTGACACTTCCCCGTTGGCGACTTGCTCGCGGCCCAGGGCGACACGGGCCCGCAGGAAATCGTCGTATTCGCGCGCGGATTGTTGTCGCGCAATGAAATCCCGCATCAGTTCGCGGAGCACCTGCGAGGCAGGCCGGTCTATGGCGGCCGCTTCGGCCACGAAGGCCGCGCGGAGTTCGGGTTCGAGTTTCATCGTGAAGATTGCTTCTTTTGCCATGGGAGCCTCCGCGCTAGTACAAACGAAGTATATACGTCGTAAGTACGCTCCACGCCAGCCAGCACGTAGAGGAGGGTGCTGGACTTTAGACCCAAGCCGGTCTCCGGCGCGGCCGCCATTCCTGCCGCGTTCGCGCCATTTCTCTGCCACCCGCGCGCGGGACGTCGTGTTTTCGTCCAAACACGCCACGTATCCGAGGCGTATGGCGATGGCTCGCTCGTTACCGTCCCTGCAGCCCGTTTGTCGCATTGACCAGGCCAAGGTGGATGCGACCACCGAGGAAGAGATAGAGCAGCATCGGTTGGAAGACGCCGCTGAGGCGCGGATGGACGCTGCGCGCTACGCGCGTCGTGTACGACAGCGCTTTGGGATGAGTCAGTCGGAGTTCGCGCGGCGCATCAACGTTTCGCTGGTGACGGTGCGCAACTGGGAGCAGGGCAAGCGTAGCCCCACCGGTGCGGCACGCGCCCTGCTGCGCATTCTGGACCGTGCACCTACAGAGGTGTTGTTCAGCGTGCTTTAGGCGCGGGGCCAATGGCGGCGAGCAAGCCTTCCGCCGCTGCCCTTTCTATGTCGGCACCCGTGCTGGGCGTTGCACATGAATACCTTGACTCGTCATTACTCGAAGTTCAGTTTCTCCAGCCGGACGTGGGGCTCCAGCAATGCCCAATTGCGCGCCTCGCCGAACTCGAAGTGGGAATGGATGACGCCGGAGACCATATCCACGAACTGAAGGTTGGGGCTGTGGCGGCTGTCGATAGGCCGTGTTTCTAGACGCGTTCGAGCACCGACACCGAACCAGAGTTCTGTCTGCAGATAGTCGTGGAGGCTGGTGCCGCTGTTGGCGGGTATTGAGCGAAGGTCCGGACGGAACTCCACCCTCCCGTGTCGGGCCATCTCCGCTAGTAGCAGGCGCTTAACCATATAGTTGTAGAGCTTATTGGGGTCGTGCCGAACGTGGGTGGCGACCGCTCGTTTGTCGACGACGATTCCGCGAAGAGAAATGGCCGGGTTATCTCTAATCAAGTGCGCCGCAGACGCGGCAAACGCGCTCCGGGCGGTGGGGGACATCCGGTTCCACTTCCTTTCAGTTGCTTTGCTCCACTGCCGATTTTTGTGCAGATGGCGAATCAATTGTTCCGGCTTTGCCGTCGTCCGTTCGGGTAGTGAACAAGCAGCGATTACCAGATACCGACTCGAACCCCCACGGGGATACGGCAGCTCAAACGCCCACCCGGTGTCGCCGCTTTCGTCGAGGAAGATGTGGGCTTCTGTCGCCACAAAAAACAATGGCTCCGAACGGAGCCATTGAAAAGAAGAAGTGGCAGCCCCTGGGGTAGGCGCGCTTACAGCGCGCTTAGGACCCCTGCGTTGGCGTCCCGACCGGTTCCAGGCCTTACCTGCCTCGCCGTTACATTTTATGGCTACTTCCGCAATGACGCAAGTGCCGCTCTGCAACGTTTGTACCGCGTGGCTCCTTCCTCGCGGCACATGGAAATTGTCGCCGGAGAGGGCTCCGGGAACCATCCCTCATTCGTGGCGCGTTTGCACAGAAATGCAGAAGTCGGGAGCAAGCTCCCTCCCACAAGGGAGTGGCTAACGTTGGAACCACTCTCTTGTAGGAGCGAGCTTGCTCGCGACTCTTCGCGTCCTTTGTGGGAGCGAGCTTGCTCGCGACTGTCGGCACCAAGCTGCCTCCTACAGCAAGAGTCGGCAGCAAGTTGCTTCCCACAGGGTTCGCGACTCTTGCCCACAAAAAACAATGGCCCCTTGTGGAGCCATTGTTCAAATAGGTGGCAGACCCTAGGGCCGACGCGCTTACAGCGCGCTTAGGATACCTGCGTTGGCTTCCCGACTTGTCTAGGCTTTACCTGCCTCGCGGTTGCAGTTTATGGCTATGCCGTAGCCGGCGCAAGGGCCGCTCTGCAACGTTTGCACCGCGTGGCTCCTTCCTCGCGGCACATGGAAATTGTCGCTGCAGAGAACTCCGGGAACCATCCGCCAATCGTGGCGCGTTTGCGCCATTTCTCCGCTTCCCGCGCGCCGGACGCGGCGTTTTTCCGCATACGCGTGCCTTTTGCAGGATGTATCGCCGAACCTCGCTAGCTACCGTCCCGGCAGCCCGTTTGTCGCATTGACCAGGCCAAGGTGGATGCGACCACCGAGGAAGAGATAGAGCAGCATCGGTTGGAAGACGCCGCCGAGGCGCGGATGGACGCTGCACGCGCCCTGCTGCGCATTTTGGACCGTGCGCCTACAGAGGTGTTGTTCAGCGTGCTTTAGGCGCGGGGCCAATGGCGGCGAGCGTCCAGACAACTTGAATGGTTTGCGAATCTATCGCTTTCGGGTATTTTCGCTCGTGATGCATAGCCGCCTATGCGAGCGGCCCGACCATCAGGAGCGTTTCATGCCTATTGCAAGCTCTGGCTCGTTTACCCAAGAACACCCGTGTGGCTCGGGGTGCTCTCGCCCGCTGCGGGCATTGCTGCCCCTGTTGTTCATCGCCGTAGTCGCAGCGCCCGCCGCGTCCGCAAGCCCTGCCGGGTCGCCTGTGGCCCCGCCCGCATCGTCCGCAAGCCCTGCCGGGGCGGCTGTGGCGTCGTCCGCCGCGTCTGCGTGGGGCATTTTCGACAAGCTTGCGGGGCAGGAACTGAAATCCGGAGACGGCGGCTATACGCTGCGTTTTTCCTGGGTGCGGGCCGGCGAGGAACTGCAGCAAGAGTGGATTCACCCGAGCAGCGGCAAGGTGTTGGGCACCGCCGTCACCGTGCGCGACCCCGCCACCGGGCAACTCCGCGAGGGCAAGACGGTCGCTGCTGCGGCCAAGGGTTACCTGGGCTCTACGAATGCCGATGGCAGTGTGGCGTTCCTGAAGGGCAAGAGCGGCTACCGCTGGCAAATGGCGGCGGACGGTTTCGTGGAGCGGGTGGATTTAAAGCTGGCGGGAAGCGAGGTGGTGGCCAAGCCGGCGCCGTCTTACGCGCGTTGGGCGATGCCGGTCGTCGAGCCAGCGCCGCGGGTGGTACCGGGGGTTGCGGTTGCCCTAGCACGCCCCTCCGGTTCGGTCGCGCCCACGCCGCAGGTCATTGCCGGGCCTTCCCGCGTCACCGAGCTTTCGCTCGGCATCAGCGCCCCCGGCAAGCTTGCCGCAGATGCGGAAGTGGACGCCGAGGGCCGCCCTTACCGTTGCTATTCGTTCAACGCCGCCGCGGGCACTGCGGTGAAGGCTACGCTCAGCAGCAAGGAGTTCCAGCCGCTGGTGCGGTTGGCGCGTGGCAGCCTCTGCGGCTCGGCGCGCGTCTCTCGCGAAGTGGAATCGCAACGCGGCGCCGCAGAGCTGTCGGAGGTTATCGCCGCGGGCGGCAGTTACGTCTTGCTGGTCGGCAGCCGTACCCCTGGTGCCACGGGCCGGTTCCAGCTGTCCCTGGACGCCACCGAGCCGCCGATGGCCGCGGACGACCTACCGGACCCGGCAGCCGCGGGCGCGGCGCGCGTGGCCTCGACCGGTGGCGGTGCGCGTGCTGCGGCCCCGTCCTCGCGAGTGGCGGCGATGCAGGCGCAGGCGGCCTTCTACCAGGCGGACATCGACCGTCGCGCCGAAGAGGCCCGCATCCGCCGCGAACAGGAAGCAGAGGCGGCCCGCATCGCGGCCGCCGAGGAGCGCGCTGCGCAGGAGCGCCGCGCGGCCACCTTCATGGCCGTGATGAACGGCGTGATGCAGGTGGGTGCGGCCTACCTCGAAGCCAAGAATGGCGGGGGCGGCGGGGGCGGAATGGGCAATGGATTGTCCGGCGTTGCTGGCCAGGCCATGGCGGCAGCGAAGCCCAACGTAATCGATGGCGGTGCCTGTTCGAAGGTGACCGCCAGCAACTACCGCACCGAGGCGCTGGTGAAGGATGGCGACACGCAGTTGCGCACCATGTGCGGGGCCGCGCACGAGTACTACAACGTCTATCTCAATGCCTTGAAGCAGGGCTACAGCCCGGCGGATGCGGATCGCAGCTATCAGGCGCATGTGCAGGCCGCCACGACCGCGGCCAGTTATGCGCAGACGCACCGCGCGAATTAACGGACGGAGTCACCGATGCGCAAATCTACCGCGCCAATGGACAGACGGAGGAGGGGGATGCCGATGTCCGGCTTGAAGCGGTTGCGCCGGGCGCTCCTTGCCGCCGGGGCACTCCTGTTGCTGACGGCATCGCCGGCGTGGGCGGACGAGCTACGCGTCTACTACTGCTTCGTGCCCGACCCGGATACCGGCATCGTCCACGTCTCCAACAACCAGCCGGTCGGTCCGCTCGAGGAGCGTCGTCTGTACGGCTCCCGCTTCCTGGAGTATCTGCGCCAGGCCGGATTGGTGAGTAGTCCGGCCGCGAAGGGCTATTGCCAAATGGCGCCCTCGGCAGCGGCGCTGGACCGGACCCGTCGCCTGATGATGGGCGAGAGCGGCTGCAACGTCTGCGGCGACGACCCCGAGTTCCGTGACGTGGAGTGGTCGATCGGCTCGGCAGCGCGTGCGGGGGTGGTGGTGCCGAAGGTGAAGCCCATCCGGAAACAGGCCGGCGAGCCGACGCGCACCCATCAGGCCGGCACCCAGCCTGCCACACCGAAAAAGCCTACCCAGCCCGCGGGGAAAATCCGCAAGGCGCACGCCAACCGGGACGGCATTTTCCTGACGGTCTATTTCGTGGACAAGCCGGGCAATCCGGATCAGGGGATTTTCCTCGAGGCACACAATTCCCGCGTCACTATGGACGCGCGGCTGCGGTATTCGATGGACAACGGCAAGTTGTCGCCGGTGCTGATGGTGCCGGCCGGCGCGAAGCTGCAGTACCGGCCCATCGGCATGAACGCCAAAAACGTGCGCTTCGAAATCTCGCTGGTGCCGGCGGAGCCTGAACCGGAAGAAAGCGTGTTCGAGACGGTGCAACGTATGGTGATCATGGAGTTCCGGGTGGAAGATGCCAAACCCGTGGGTCGTAATAGCGTTACCGGGGTGCGCGGATGAGCCGGTCATTGCGTCCACTCCACGCACTTCGGGTTGGCCTCGGCGCCTGCGTGCTGTTCGCTGTAGCCAGCCACGCCGGCCCGGCGCAGGACGCCGTCACCGCCGAGGTGTTGAAGGAACCGTTCGCCAGCGCGCGCTACCAAATGCTGGGTCATTACAACCTTTCCGAGACCCCGGGCGCCGGTGACTGGTA
>CALPVO020000088.1 GCA_943327025.2 Janthinobacterium lividum | reverse complement strand
GGCAACGAGACCACCACAGCCGCCATCACCTCCGGCATGAGGCTCTTGATTGAGGACCCCGCCCCCATCGAAGAGATTCGCGCCAACCCGGGTTTGATGCGCAACCTGGTCGAGGAAATTTTGCGGCTCGAGTCGCCGGCGCAAGGCATGTTCCGCCGCGTGAATGCCGACACGGTGCTTGCCGGCGTAGCTTTGAAGGAAGGCACCCTACTCAGCCTGCGCTTCGGGGCAGCCAACCGCGACGAGGAACAGTTCCCTGTGGCGGAGCGCATCGACCTGCATCGCAGCCAGCCCGGCAAGCATTTGGCCCTTGGCATCGGGCGGCACCACTGCATCGGTGCGGCGCTGGCACGGCAAGAAATCGCCAGTGCCTTCAAGGCCCTGTTCGCGCGCTATGACGGCTTCGAGATGGCGCCGGGGGCTGCGGCCCCCGCGTATACCCCGAGCTTCTTCGGGCGCAATCTCGTGCAGCTACCCATCACGCTCCGGCGACGCTGAAGCGTTCGCCGGAACCGTGGTGAGGGCCTTCTTGGTGAGGACCTCGGGGCGGCCCTTAGCGCAGCCGCCTCAACGCGCCTTCTGCGGAAGGGCGTAAGCAACCACTTCGTCGCCCGCCGGCGAACCGAACCACATGTGGTTACCGGTGACCATCACCAGAAACTGTCGCCCGTTGACGGTGTACGTCATCGGGGTCGCTTGCCCACCGGCCGGCAGCTTGTCACGCCACAGCATCTTGCCGTTGCGCACATCGAAGGCACGGATGACGTTGTCCATCGTCGCTGCGATGAACACCACGCCACCCGCCGTGACCACCGGGCCGCCGAGATTCGGCGTGCCTAGATTCCACTCGAAGGGAATCGGTAACTTGTCCTCGATGGAACCGAGCGGCACCCGCCACTTCACGCTGCCATCCTCGAGTGACACGGCGACCAACTCCCCCCAGGGTGGCGGCGTGCAGGGCGCGCCCCACGGCGACAAAAGCCAATCGCGGTTGGTGCCATAAGGCGTGCCTTGCTGCGCAGCAATGTCGCGTCCGCTGGCGAGCGAGATGCCCTCGATGTTGCCCGTTTCAGAGCGCGGGAGCAGACGGACCACCTGCGCCACGTTGTTCAAGTTAACGATCATCCACTTGCGCGCAGGGTCGTAGGCCGGGCCACCCCAGTTCATGCCACCAGCGTTACCCGGCGACAGGATGGTGCCGGGCTTAAGGCTGGCCGGCGTGAAGATACCTTCGCTACGCAGGCTGGAGATGAGTTCCCGGCACTTGGCGCGGTCCCAGAAGGTGAAGCCCCAGGCATCGTCGGGTGTCACCCGCGTCGGCACGAGTGGGGCCGGCTTCACCGGAAACGGCTGCGTCGGTGAGACCCATTCGCCGGGCATAGCCCGAGTGGGAACCGGCTTTTCGACAGCACCGAATATGGGTTTGCCAGTCTCGCGATCGAGAATCCACGAGAACCCCATCTTGGTGTTCTGCACCACCAGCGGCCGAGTGCCGCCACCGGGCAAGGGCAGGTCCACCAACATTGGCGGCGAGGCCGCCTCGTAGTCGAAGATATCGTGGTGCACTACCTGAAAGTGCCAACGCAGCTTTCCGGTGGCCAGTTCCAGAGCGACGACAGAACTGGAGTAGAGATTCGCACCCTTGCGCTCGCCGCCCCAGAAGTCCGGCGACGCGGAGCCCACGGGCGCGTACAGCAGGCCGCGGGTCTCGTCCGCCACCATGGTGGACCAGACGTTGGCTGCACCGGTCACCTGCGCGCTCTTGCCCTGCCACGTGGCCGCCGCCGGGTCCGACGGGTTCCGCGGAATGGGGTCCCACTGCCAGCGCAATACGCCCGTTCGTGCATCGAAGGCATTCAGCGTGCCGCGGGGCGCATCTACCCGCAGGTTGTCCATGATGAACGACCCGACCACGACCATGCCGCCCGCCACGAGCGGCGCCGAACTAATCTTGATTTCGCCGGGGAATTTAGCGGGTGTTTCCCGGGGTACCCGCACCTCGCCGTTCAAGCCGAAGCCAGGGCAGCGCCGCCCCGTGCGTGCATCCAGAGCAACGACGCGCGAGTCGTTGGTTCCGGTAAAGATGCGGACGGCGCAGGTGGCATCCGCTGCCGCCTGCGGGTCCTTCCAGGGTGTCACGCCACGACAGTTGTAGTGGTAGGGAATGGGGTGCCCGAGGTCGACTTGCGGGTCGTTCACCCATTTCTCGCGACCCGTGGCCGGGTCGAGCGCTACGACACGATTGAACGGCGTGCAGAAGACAAGATTGCCCTCCACGAGTACCGGCGTCGTTTCCGTGGAACTGTTGGAGATGAGCGCAGGGCCCCGTCGCTTGAGTTCACCCGTGGAGTAGCGCCACGCCACGGCGAGGTCACCAACGTTCTGCGGCGTAATCTCCGACGCTGGTGAGTACCGGCGACCGGCTTGGTCGCCGCCGTAATGCGACCAGCCTGCATCCACGGCCCCGGCCGGAGCGGCCAGGCCCGTGAGACCCAGCGCCAACAAGGACACCACCCAGCTACGACCCAGAGCACGCTTGCGCATCATGTCTCTCTTTACTTCACTGCCGGACGCAGGAACTCGATAGTCGGCTCGCCATCGAGACAAGCCCAGCCCAGTGGCGCCATCGCCAGATGAAACGGGGCATCGGCATATTGCTGGTAAGCCGCCTCGTCCGCGAAACCGAGCATGAACACGAACTCGAGCGGGTTGGCCGTAGCGAGGAATTCGTAGAACACCACCGACGACAGCTCGCGTGCCACATCGACACGCAGCTGCTGTACTAGGCCCACGAATTCATCGCGTTTTTCGGCAAGCACCTTCACCCGCATGTAGCAGGCGTAGCCCGTCCCCTGCGCGATGCTCACCCCAACACCCGACGGACAGCCGCCTCGATGGCAGCCGCATCCGGGGCATACAACTGCTCGAGGTTCGGCGCAGCCGGTACCGGCGTGTGCGGCGAGGTCACCTTCACGGGTGCCGACTTGAGACTGCCGATGGCCTCACAGGCAACCAAACTAGTGATTTCGGAAGCCACGCTGCAGTACGGGTTGCATTCGTCGACGGCGACCAGTCGACCGGTCTTGCGCACGCTGGCGAGAATGGCGCCCGTATCCAACGGCGAGATGGTCCGCGGGTCGATGACCTCTACCGAGATTCCCTCGCTCTTCAGCTTGTCCGCCACCTGGTTGGCCAGCATCACCATGCGCGAGAGCGCGACGATGGTCACGTCGGTACCTTCGCGCGTTACCTTCGCAACGCCAAACGGAATGGTGTAGCTCTCCTCGGGCACCTCGCAGGTCTCGAGGTACATGCACTTGTGCTCGCAGAACACCACCGGGTCGTTGTCACGAATGGCAGTGGCCAGCAGGCCCTTCGCGTCATAGGCATTTGAAGGCAACACCACCTTGATGCCCGGCACATGCATGAGCATGTTGTAGAGCGCCTGCGAGTGCTGCGGCCCCGTGCCGGCGCCAGCGCCGATCATGGTGCGGATGACCACCGGCACATCGGCGCGACCACCGAACATGTACCGGAACTTGGCGATCTGGTTGAGGATTTGGTCGAAGCAAACGCCAATGAAGTCGATGAACATCAGCTCGGCCACCGGCCGCAAGCCCGTGAGGGCTGCGCCACCGGCCATGCCGATGATGGCGGATTCGGTGATCGGCGTGTCGATGACACGGCGGCGACCAAACTCCGCGGCAAGACCGGTGGTGATGCCGAAGGTGCCGCCGGCGGCCTCTTCGACGCCACTGCTGCCGCCAAGGCCGCCCACGACGTCCTCGCCGATGACGACCACGCGGTCATCGCGGCGCATCTCCAGCTTCAGGGTTTCGTTGATTGCATCACGTATGTTCTTGACTGGCATGTCAGTAGCTCGCGTAGACGTCAGTGTAGAGGGCATCGGGGGTCGGCTTCGGGGCAGCCTTGGCGATAGCCAGAGCGTCCTCGATCATCTCCCGGAGTTCCTCGTCAATCTCCCGCAACTCATCGGCATCGATACCGAATTCGGCGGTAGCTCTGGCCTCGAACTTCACGAGGGGGTCCGAGGTACGGCGCAGTTCGTCCACTTCGCCGGACTTACGGTACTTCTGCATATCGCCCTCGAAGTGGCCGTACCAACGCATGGCAACCGCTTCGATGGAGCTCGGGCCCTCGCCGTTGCGCGCACGGGTCACCGCGTCGTTCATGGCGTCATAGACCGCGAAGAAGTCGGTGCCATCCACCTTCACCGAAGACATGCCGAAGCCGGCAGCACGGCTCGTGATGTCTGCACTGCCCATGTGCCACTTCACGCCGGAGAATTCGGCATAGCCGTTGTTCTCGTACATGAAAATCATCGGCAGCTTCAGGCACGAAGCCATGTTCATGCTTTCGAACACGGTGCCCTGGTTCGAGGCGCCGTCGCCGATGAACGCCAGAGCAACGCCCTTGTTCCCCAGCACCTGCGCGGACAAGGCCGCACCGATGGCGATGGGCGGGGCACCGCCAACGATGGCGTTGGCACCCAGCATGCCCTTACGCAGGTCTGCCATGTGCATAGAGCCGCCCTTGCCGTTGCAAAGACCGCCCTGCTTGCAATAAATCTCGAGCAGCAGCCCCTCGAAATCGCAGCCCTTGGCGATGCAGTGACCATGCCCACGGTGCGTACTGCCGATGTAGTCCGTATCTGACAGGTGCATACAAGCACCTACGGCGATAGCTTCCTCACCGCAGTACAAGTGGACGAAGCCGGGCACGGTGCCGGCTTGCACTTCACGGCGCATCGTCTCTTCGAATTCGCGGATTGCCCGCATACGCCGATAGGCGTCGAGCAGCATGATCGGGTCGTAACTCATCCAGATTCCCCCTCGGACGACTTAACTATTACAGCTCGCCGGGGCTTCGCCCGGAGAGTCTGTCGGCCACGCTCAACGCGGGCCCATCAACTCCAGCGGTGTCCGGTAGACCGGCTCGCAGCCGTCCGGACCCACAATAAACACATTCTCCATGTGGCACGGCCCGATCTTCGAACCGAAGTACAGGCAGTCCACGGAGATGACCATGTTCTCTTCCAGCGTGAAGCCAGCGGCACCGACCGTACCCATGGTCGGCGCGTTCAGTGGCATCTCCACCGGCATCATGCCAATGCCGTGTGCCAGCACCAGCAATTTCTCCGGCGCCGCAACCCCCGCCCTGCGCATCACGTCATGCCCGGCCTCGAGCAGGAAGCCGGTGCCAACACCGGGCTTGAGCTGGGCCATCAGCTCCAGGTAACCGTCGCGCACCGCGTCGTGTAGCGCTTGGTACTCGTCTGTGGGCTTGCCAATGACGGCAGTGCGGTTGATGTCGATCCAGAAGCCGCCCGTCTTGCCGAGCGTCTCGAGAATGACAATCTGGCCGGCGCTGAAGGACTGGTCGTGACGCGTGCGGAACAGTTCGGGAATGAACTCGCCCTCGAAAGCACCGCCGAAGAGCATGCTTCCCTCGTCCACGGGCGTGATGCCGATGCTGGCCATGTAGCCGGCCACGGAGAGGGTCAGGTCGGTCCAGCTCACACCCGGCTGCAACCGGGAAGCGGCGAAGGCGATAGCAGCGTCGGCCTTCGGTCCACCGGCACGGACCGCGGCCAGTTCCACTGGCGTCTTGATGCTGCGCGCGCGCACCATGGCGTCGACGCCATCCAGCGGCTGGTAGCTGTTGAAGCGGGTGTCCTGACGCACCCAGTTCCAGACGCGAAGCTCGTCGAAGGCCACGCGCTTGCCGGCCAGACCATGGTCCGCCAGCGCATCCGTGATGCCTTCGACCACATTGTTGCGGGTGGTGCCCCGAACCCGCGTGCCGAAGATTTCCATGGCGCGGTCGGCCAAGGGAGTGGCCTTGGCATACGGGTCTTTGGCGCGGGCCATCACGCAGAAGGTAAGCAGCTCCGTTAGCCGCAGCTCCTGAGCACGGTCCGGTTCGCCGGAGGCGGCCGACACGGCGAGGAGGCCAACGTTGGCCTCGGGCATGACGAGAATGACCGGAATGGACGGGTCCCGCGCGACGATGGCCGCACAGATGGGCTCCTGCAGGGTCCAGTACTCCATGATGGAGCTATACCCAGTGGCATAGACCACGTCGTGCGTGTTCGTGAGGACGATGGCGTCCCAGTTTTCCCGGGCGAGTTGCTCGCGAATACGGTCCTGACGCAGATCAGCCATGTTCGTGCCCCCGGGCGGCGGATTGCCCGCCCTGATCGATATTGTTGCGACGTCGAAGTTCGGCCGACCCGAGCGGGTCTCGCCGAATTAAAAAACAGTCATGCTTGTTTTTTATACCACCTACCGTGCGAATGCCAGCATTATTTTGGACGGTGGTACGCCAATCTTCCGGGAAGGCAGCGGGACGGCGCCGACGCTTATACTGGGCGGTATGAAACTCCACCAGCTCCGCTATCTGGCCGCCACCGTGCAGAACGGCCTGAACATTACGGCGGCCGCCAAAAAGCTGCACACCTCGCAGCCGGGCGTGTCCAAGCAACTGAAATTGCTGGAAGATGAACTGGGTTTTCCGCTGTTCGAACGCGACGGCCGCAACCTTTCGGGGCTTACTCCCGCAGGCCAGGAAGTGGTGGACCGCACCCTGCGCATCCTTGAAGAAGTCCAGAACATCCGCCGCCTTTCGGCCGAACACCTCGACGAGAAGAGCGGTTCGCTAAGCATAGGCACCACCCACACCCAGGCGCGCTACGTTCTGCCGCCGGTGGTGGCGCAGTTCCGCAAGACCTACCCCGAAGTGGACCTGCACCTGCACCAAGGCACCACCGAACAGATAGCGGACATGGCCGCGGCCGACCGTATCGACTTCGCTATTGCTACCGGCGGCGAAGAACAGTTCCCGAACATGGTGTTGCTGCCCGTGTACCGCTGGCATCGCCGCATTGTGGTGCCGCGCGACCACCCATTGGTCCAACTGAAAACGCTAACGCTGAAGGCGATTGCGCAGTACCCCATCGTCACCTACACGTTCAGCTTCCGTGGCCGCAGTTCGCTGCCGGCACTGTTCGAAGCACAGGGCTTGAAGCTGAATGTGTCGCTGACCGCCAGTGATGCGGACGTCATCAAGACCTATGTGCGTTTAGGCCTTGGCGTGGGCATCGTGGCCAGCCAGGCAGTGGATGCCAAAGACGACCTCGACCTGGTGTCGCTGGATGCTTCGCACCTGTTCCGCCCGCACATTACCTGGGTGGGTTTCCGTCGCGGCCGCCTGATGCGCGGCTATATGTACGAGTTCCTGCACCGCTTGGCGCCGCACCTCACAAAACGCGCAGTGAATGAAGCTATCCGCACCAGCACCCGCGAAGAAACCGAAAAGCTGTTCGCGGACGTGAAGCTGCCGGAGTTTTAAACCCCATGCGTCGTAGCATTTTTGTACTGTTGCTGGGGCTGAGCCTCGCTGCTTGCGGCCCCAAAGCCCCTGCCCCGCTTTCGCCGGGCGTGTTCCGCGCCACGCTGGAAACCCCCGGCGGCGAACTGCCGTTTGGCCTGGAGATTGCGCAGGAGCCTAATCAAGAAGCGGGCAAAGAAGGCACGCGCCTAGTGCTCTTCTTGACCAACGGCCCCGAGCGTGTGCGCGTGCCGGAAGTGAAGATGGTGAACGGCACGCTGACAGCCGAGATGCCCGGCTACGAAAACACGCTGACGATGCAAGAAAAGGACGGCGTGCTCACGGGCAGCGTGAAGATTCTGCGCAAGCGTGGCGAGTGGAAGACGCTGGCACTCCGAGGTGAGCGGGGAAAGACCCATCGGTTTTTTGCGCCGAGCGCGGCAGAGACCCAAGCAGATGGCGTTGCGCCCGCAGCGGCTGCGCCGATAGCGGACGTGGCCGGCCGCTGGGCTGTGGTGTTCACCGACGACCAAGGCAAGCCCAGCGCTGGCGTGGCGGAACTGCAGCAAACCGGGGCCGTGGTCACCGGCACCGTGCTCACACCCACCGGCGACCACCGCTTTCTGGCTGGCGAAGTGCACGGCGATGAAGTGCTGCTGTCGCGCTTCGACGGTGGCACGGCGTTTCTTTACAGGCTGAAGCTAACAGCAAAACAGAAAGAACTGAGTGGGCACGTGTTCTACGGCAACTGGAGCGCGGATGCAGTACAGGCCCACCGCGATGCGAATGCCGCCTTGCCCGACGCGAGCATGCTGACGCACCTACGCAACCCCGGGGCGCGTTTTGATTTCACCTTCCCGGACTTGGAAGGCAAGCCCGTATCCCTTTCGGACACGCGCTTCAATGACCAAGTAGTGATAGTGATGCTGGGCGGCAGCTGGTGCCCCAACTGCCATGACGAAACCACCTTCATGGTGCCGTTCGTGAAGGCACG
>CALPVO020000087.1 GCA_943327025.2 Janthinobacterium lividum | reverse complement strand
TCGGCCTCACCGCCGTCCACCACCTGTTCCAGTCCGAGCACAACCACCGCATCGACCAAATCAAGAACGAACTGCTGGTCAGCGGTGACTTGGCGGCATTGAACGAGTACCTCGCCGTGGCGGTGACCGCCATCCCGACGCTTCAGGCCGACATCGACGCTCTGGTGTGGAGCGGCGAGCGCCTGTTCCAGGCGGCGCGCTTTGCCACGGAAATGTGGTACCAGCACTTCGTGTTCGAAGAATTCGCACGCACCGTCTCGCCGGACATCGACGCGTTCGTGTTCTCGAACACCGTCAACCTGGACCCGGCGATCGTCGCGGAATTTGCCCACGTGGTGTACCGCTTCGGCCATTCCATGCTGAACGAAACGGTGGACTTGCTCTCGCCGGACGGTCAGTCGCTGACGCAGGTCGGCCTGATCGAGGCCTTCCTGAACCCCGTGATGTACGAAGGGAGTGGCGTCGACTCGGCAGCCGCTGCAGGCGCCATCATCCGCGGTATGACCCGTCAAACGGGCAACGAGATCGATGAATTCCTGACCAGCGCGCTGCGCAATAACTTGGTCGGTCTTCCCCTGGACCTCGGCACCCTCAACATCGCCCGCGGTCGCGACACCGGCGTGCCGACGCTGAATGAGGCCCGCGCCCAGTTCTTCGAGCAGACCGGTGATAGCCGCCTGGCTCCTTACACGTCCTGGGCTCAGTTCGCCCAGTTCCTGAAGAATCCGGCGTCCATCATCAACTTCGTGGCGGCCTACGGCACGCACCCGACGATCTTGGCGGCAACGACCGCAGAAGCCAAGCGTGACGCAGCAATGCTGATCGTGATGGGTGGCGCCGGAGCGCCGGCCGACCGCGTCGCGTTCCTGAATGCGCGCGGCGAGTGGGCAGCGACCACCACGCAGGGCGCCTCACTCGGCGGCCTGAACGATGTCGACTTCTGGATCGGTGGTCTGGCCGAGAAGAAGATGGCGTTCAGCGGCATGCTCGGCAGCACCTTCAACTTCGTGTTCGAAGTGCAGATGGAAAAGCTGCAGGCAGCGGACCGTTTCTACTACCTCAGCCGCACCCAGGGCATGAACCTGCTGAACCAGCTGGAAAACGATTCGTTCGCGAACTTCGTCAAGCGAAACACCGACCTTGGCGCAGACGAAGCCACCCATCTGCCGAACTCCATTTTCCGCACCCCGGCCTTCACCTTCGAAATGGATCTGGCGCGCCAGTCCATCTCGGACCCGAAGCCCACCGACATTTTCCTGGGCGCCGTCCAGGGTTCGCCGGTCATTCGTCAGGATACGAATGGCGACGGTGTGAACGACTGGCTCGAGTACACGGGCGGCGAGCACGTGGTGCTCGGTGGCACGGACGCCGATGACACCATCATCGGTGGCGAGGGCGACGACACCATCTGGGGTGACGGCGGCAACGACCGTCTCGAAGGCGGCTACGGTATCGACTCCATCAAGGGCGGTGACGGCGACGACATCATCACCGACGGCGGCACCGACGCTGGCGCTGGCGAAATCCACCATGGCGACGGCGGCAACGACGTGATGAACGGCGGCCAGGGTCTGGACCTGCTGTTCGGCGGCACCGGCAACGACTTCATCTTCGGCGGCGCCGACGGCAAGCACATCTCCGGCATGGAAGGCGATGACTTCCTCTCCGGCTCGACCGGCTCCAACGTCATTGCCGGTAACGAGGGCGATGACTGGATGGAGGGTGGCGACGGCTCCGCAGGTTTCGACGGCATGGCCGGCGACAACTCGGAACTGTTCTTCAACAGCGAAATCATCGGGCACGACGTCATGGACGGTCGCGAGGGCGATACCGACTATGACGGCGAGTCGGGTGACGACATCATGGTCCAGCGCGATGGCATCCAGCGCAATAACGGCATGGCCGGCTTCGACTGGGTCATCAACAAGTACGCCACCGCGGGCCAGGACATCGACCTCGGTCGTCCCATCTTTGCCAACCAGCAGGCGAATATCCTGCGCGACCGCTACGACCTCGTCGAGGGCGCTTCCGGCTCGCAGTTCAATGACCTGATTGTCGGTCGCGACAAGGCGTTGGGTGGCTATGCCGGTGGCAATGCCGCAATGCCCTTCCCTGGCGCCCCGTTCGCCTCTTACTCGAACGCCTTGCTGGAAGAAGGTGTGGAGCGTATCAACGGCTTTGCAGAACTGGTGAAGCACCTCGAACGGGTGTCGTTCACGGTTTCCGGTCGCTCGGTCACAGCGGTTGTGCTCGACGACGCGAACGTGGTTCGTGACGCCAATGGCAATGTAGTGGACATGGTCGACGGTGGCGAGGCGGCTTCCGACATCCTGATGGGCGGCGGTGGGTCCGACGTCATCACGGGCAAGGCCGGCAACGACATCATCGATGGCGACCGCTATCTGAACGTCCGTATCGCGATCGACGACCCCAACTTCCCGAACGCGACTGCCGACAGCATGACCGGTAAGGTCTACGACAGCGTCACCGGCGCCACTCTCTACGGCGGCAGGGCACTGTCTGCGCTGATGGTAGACCGGACCCTGAACCCGGGGCAGCTGTCTATCGTCCGGGAAATCCTGGATGGTGACGCCAACAACACCGCGAACGACGTGGCCGTCTACTCCGGCTTGCGGACCGACTACACCTTCACGCGTGACACCGTCAACGGTGTGGATACCATTCGTGACAATCGTGCACCCGATGGTCGGGTATTGACCGACGGCGTCGACCGTCTCATCAACATCGAAACCCTGCGCTTCTCCAACGGCGCAGGTGGCACGGTGGACGTGAGCTTCGCCGAGCTGTTCAACCGCACGGCAACGGGCCAGGCAGGCGTAAGCACTGCCGCCAGCGCGACCGGCTTGACGCTGACGGGCGTGCCCGACGGCATCCTCGACCAGGACCTCGTCACGGCGAACAATCCGACTGGCTCGGCTGCGGGCGCCAGCAACATCACGGTCACCTGGTCGTTCCCCAACACGACGCCAGCCAACTCGGCGTTCACCCGGAATGCCGATGGCAGCTTGTTCCTCTCCCAGACGCCTCTGGCGGGAACGCTGGTACGGATGACCGTGTCGTACACGGACGCATTCGGGTATCGCGAGTCGGTGAGCCGCGACTTCTTGGTGAATGTCAGCAGCGACGTCAACAACACCATCAGCGGTACGGATTCGACCACAGTCGGCGACTTGATCCATGGCCGCAACGGTGCCGATACGATCAACGCCTTGGGTGGCGATGACATCGTCGAGGGTGGTGATGGCAACGACACCATCAATGGTGGTGCAGGTGCCGACTTGCTCCGTGGCGGTGCCGGCAACGACACCTTCCGTGCGGCCAACGGTGACGGCAACGACACCATCGACGGCGGTGCCGGAACCGACACCCTGAACACCACCGACAGCAATGCCGCCATGACCATTAATTTGGCTACCGGCATCGCCAGCAGTGCAGAAACAGGCACGGACCGTCTAACCGGCATTGAGAACGTCACGACCGGTGCGGGCGACGACGTCATCACCATCAACGGCGGCGCCAGCACCATCAACGTGGGGCTCGGCAACAACACCGTCATCGTTGGGGCAGATGACGTTCGCGATGCCATCGTGGGCAACATCATCGGCACCGATACTGCCGACTACTCCGCGTACACGACCGGATTGACGGCGACTCTCTCGCTAATCGTCACCAGTACGGTCGTTGGCAGCGGCACCACGACGGCGAACTCGGACACCCTCCAGTTCTTCGACAACTTTACTGGCGGTTCCGGGAATGACACGCTGAACGGCCATAACCTCACCAACGTGCTTCGCGGCGGGGCCGGCAATGACACGCTGTCAGGCGATGCCGGTAACGACACCCTAGATGGTGGCACCGGGAACGATGTGCTGCGCGGCGGCACCGGCTTTGACCAATTGACTGGTGGTGCAGGCAACGACCTCTTTGCCTACAACGCAGTCAATGAGTCAGCGCCGGGCAGCGTCGACTTGATCCTCGACTTCATCAAAGGCGAGGACCGAATCGACCTGTCGGCCATCGACGCCGTCTCGGGCACCACCGGCAACCAGGCCTTCAACTTTATCGGTGACGCGGCGTTCACTGCACAGAACCAGAACGGTAGTGTGCGGTGGTTCTATGACGCTGTGAATAACGTCACGGTGGTTGAGGTCAGCAACGATGCCGACGTGGCACCTGAGATGCGCCTCCAGATTACCGGTCGCGTTGAACTGAGTGCTTCCGACTTCGTCTTGTAACGGACGAACACCCTGCCGTCCGCAACCCAGCGGACGGCAGGTCATCCCTGCCCCCCCTCCTCTAGTCCTCACGAGATTCCCCCCATGAAATCCAAGGATTCGACATCTCCCAGCGAGATCCTGATTGCCCTGCGTGAATTCCGCGGTGCCTTCAAGTCCGTAGGCGCCTTCAGCGCCGTCATCAATTTATTGATGCTCGCTCCTTCGCTGTACATGCTTCAGGTCTACGACCGGGTGCTAGCCAGCGGCAACCGTACCACCCTGCTCATGCTCACACTGCTGATGGTGGGAGCGTTCCTCGCCATTGGTGCGCTCGAATTGGTCCGCAGCTTCGTGCTTATCCGTATCGGAGCACGCCTGGACCAGCGCTTGTCCGAGCGCGTCTATACCGCCGCCTTCGAGCAAAACTTGAAGCGGGTCGGTGGCAATGCCGGCCAGGCCCTGTCCGACCTCACCAACCTCCGTCAGTTTCTTAGCGGCAGCGGGCCACTCGCCTTCTTTGACGCTCCTTGGTTCCCGATTTACCTGTTGGTAATCTTCCTCTTCAATCCTTGGCTAGGCTTGTTCGCCCTGGTCGGTACCTTGGTACTGGTGGCCTTGGCGGTGCTGAACGAGCGTTCGTCCGGCCCGCCGCTCGCTGAATCCAACAGTCTGTCGTTCGCTTCAAACGGCATGGCCACGAACAATCTGCGCAATGCAGAAGTGATTGAAGCCATGGGTATGCTGTCAGGCCTCATGCGGCGCTGGCAGACCGTGCACTCGCGTTCCCTGCAACTACAGGGACAGGCCAGCGACAAGGCCGGTGTCATCAGCGCCTGGAGCAAGTTCACCCGGACGACGATGCAGTCAGCCGTGCTTGGCCTCGGCGCTCTCTTGGTGCTGCAGGGGCAAATGACGCCCGGCATGATGGTGGTCGCCTCCATCCTCGTGGGTCGTGGGCTCGCGCCGGTAGATCAGCTGATTCAGGTCTGGAAGCATTGGTCCTCCACGCGTAGCTCTTACCAGCGCTTGTCCGAGTTACTCGATACAAACCCCGTGCGTGCACTGGGGATGCCGCTGCCTGCCCCGACCGGAAAACTCTTGGTCGAAAACGTTACCGCGGTGCCACCTGGAGCCGCAGTTCCCTCGATTCGTGGGCTGAGCTTTCAACTCGAAGCCGGCGACGTCCTCGGCGTCATCGGGCCGAGCGGGGCTGGCAAGTCGACACTCGCTCGACTGCTGGTCGGTGTTTGGCCACCGGCAGCGGGCCACGTCCGCCTGGATGGAGCCGAAGTGCACCACTGGCCCAAGCACGAACTGGGGCCGCATCTCGGCTATCTGCCGCAAAACATCGAGCTGTTCGCCGGCACGGTCAGCGAAAACATCGCGCGGTTCGGCAGTGTCGACCCAGAGCAGGTAGTTAAAGCAGCGCAGCGCGCCGGTGTCCACGAGATGGTACTGCGACTCCCGCAAGGCTACGACACCCCGCTCGGCGACAGTGGCGCAGGACTTTCGGGTGGCCAACGCCAACGCCTCGGGCTCGCCCGTGCGCTCTATGGCGACCCGGCTTTCGTGGTATTGGATGAGCCCAACTCGAACCTGGACGACGCAGGTGAATCTGCCCTCGTCACGGCGATTTCCGACCTCCGTCAACGCGGTCGTACCGTGGTCCTCATCACCCATCGCAGCACTGTCCTCGGTGCCTCCAACAAACTGCTGGTGCTGGCCGAAGGCGCTCCGCGCCTCTTCGGCGCTACCCGCGAAGTGATGGCAGAACTCATGCGACTTAACAATCAGCCAGCCTCTTCGCGCGCGTCGACTTCGCCCCCGGTGGCTACCGCCACCGTTGTCGCTGCCCAGACAGGAGAAGCCAAATGAACCTTCTTGCCAACTTGGACGTCAATTCCGACTCCCTCTCCGACCAGTCGAATGGCCCGTCAGCGGCCATCGATCACCAGCGTTACATCCGGCTCGGCTGGACCGTCATTCTGGGTGGCGTGCTCACTTTCTTCATCTGGGCCAGTGTGGCACCCCTCGACCAGGGCGTTCCTATGTCGGGCACGGTCACCGTTGAATCGAGCAGCAAGGCGATTCAGCACTCTTCCGGCGGCACCGTCGAAGCAATTCTGGTGCGCGAAGGCCAGCGAGTGCGTGCTGGTGACGTACTCGTGAAGATGAATGCTGTGCAATCCACCGCTGATGTCGGTACCGCGCGCGCTCAGTACTTCACTGCGGCGGCCGCCACGGCACGCCTCCTTGCGGAAAGGGACGGGCTACGTAGCCTGACCCTGCCCTCCGAACTTGAGGGCTTCCGTGACAATGCCACCTTCGCGCAGGCGTGGATGGTGCAGCAACAGTTGTTCAACTCGCGGCGTGCGTCGCGCCTCGGTGAACTGGCCGCCTTGCAGGAAAGCA
Source organism: Janthinobacterium lividum (assembly GCA_943327025.2). Classification (GTDB taxonomy): domain Bacteria; phylum Pseudomonadota; class Gammaproteobacteria; order Steroidobacterales; family Steroidobacteraceae; genus CAIOHZ01. The sequence continues at coordinate 1,818 of CALPVO020000087.1, read as the reverse complement.
TCGAGGGCCTGCGGCTCCAGGCACGCGGACTCCAACAAGCAGTAGCCAGCAAGCAGCAACAGCTCGACTACATGGAAGAGCAGTTGGTGGGCGTCCGCGGGCTGAGCAGGGATGGATTCGTTGCCCGCAACCGTCTGCTGGACCTCGAGCAGGCACGCGCGCAGACCAACTCCGCGTTAGCGGCGGACACAGGGACCCTCGGTCGCACCCGTCGCCAGATCGCCGAGCTGGAACTGACCCGTGGACAGCGCGCTCAGGCTTTTCAGGAGCAGGTGCGTACGCAGCTGGCTGAAGCACAGAGCCAGACGTCTGCCCTCGGCAGCCGCCTGACCGGGCTGGACCATAGCCTGTCCAACGAGGTGCTGCGTGCGCCGGTGGATGGCGTGGTCATGGGTCTTAGCGTGTTTGCACGTGGCGCCGTGGTCGGTCCGGGCATGAAACTGATGGATATCGTCCCCAGCGATGACCCGCTCGTGGTCGAGGGTCGACTGCCAGTACATCTGGTAGACAACATCGGTCCTGGCTTGGCGGTGGAGTTGATGTTCTCTGCCTTCAACCAGAACACCACCCCCCATATCCCCGGCGAAGTCATTCAGGTCTCAGCAGACCGGTTAGTGGATGAGCGCACTGGGGAGCCGTATTTCAAGGCACTCGTCAAGGCGACACCGGAGGGCATGCGCCTCCTGAAGGATCAGCGGGTCCAAGCAGGTATGCCAGTGGAACTGTTCGTCAAGACCGGGGAACGGACTTTGGCGGGCTACCTCCTGAAGCCGCTAGCCGATCACCTCAAGATGTCGATGTCGGAGGATTGAGCATGAATCTTCCGACTTCTCTACAGGCCTTGTCGGCCCGCAACCGCGGGCAAAGATATGGCACGCTCGCCGTAGTAACTACCGGGCTGTGTGTACTCGCGGGGTTGCTCGCACCGCGAGCAGCCCATGCCGCTACCCAAGCGGCCGCGGTAACCAGTTTCATGGACGCTTACCAGAGCGCGCTCGCCAGCGATCCGGTCTTCCGCGCTGCTGGGTTCGAGCGGGATGCAGGTCGCGAGGAGCGAGCGCTGGGACGCTCCGCGCTGTTGCCGACAATCTCTGCCAACTACGGCAAGAACCGCAACCGCGCAGACCTCGACTACAGCACGCCGTTGGGACCAGCCTCCGAGGAGCGCCGCTACAACAGCGAATCGGGAAGCGTTCAGTTGACCCAACCGCTGTTGGACATCGAAGCCATCAACCGCGCACGTCGCGGCTCGGCTATCGCCGAGGCGAGCGACGCGCGGTTCGAATCCGCGCGTCACGAACTGATGCTGCGGACATTCACGCTGTATGCCGAGGCCAATCAGGCACAAACGGAGTTGCAACTGGCATTGGCCCAACGGGATGCACTGGCCCGGCAACGCGAAAGCAATCGTCGCTTAATGACCAGCGGCGAGGGTACCGTGACGGATACGCTCGAGACCCAGGCCCGTTTGGATCTGGCAGAGGCCGAGGTGATTGCTACCCAAGACAAGGTAGAGGCGTCACGTGAGGCCCTGGCTATCGCCATTGGTCAGGAAATACGGTCGCTGGCACCGCTCAAGAACGATTTCCGGCCCGAGGCACTCCCGATAGCGCCCCTGGGCGAGCTGCTCGCGGCAATCGACACTTACAGCCCCAGCGTGACCGAACAACGCTTGCAGTTAGCCGCCGCGGGGCATGAGGCTTCACGGGCGCGCGCCGCACGCCTACCGAAGCTGGAGCTGGTAGCCAACCTCTACCGCGCCAACTCGGACACCATCAGCACCTTCCAGCAAGAGTCGCTGACCACTGCCGTAGGCTT
>CALPVO020000086.1 GCA_943327025.2 Janthinobacterium lividum | reverse complement strand
CCTTCAGCCCTCGGCGATGGCCTTCGCCGCGCGGCGTCCCGAGAAGACGCCGTCAGCAATTGACAAGCCACTCATGTACAGGTGTGAAGGCACGCCTACGGCAGTACGCCCCGCAGCATAGAGCCCGCCGATGACCTTGCCGTCCTCGCGAATGACGGCGCCGGTGGCTTCATCCACCACCAGCCCGCCCATCGTCAGCACGGTGCACGGCAGCAGCTTCGCATCCAGTGAAATGTCCATGAGGTAATACGGCGCCTCGAGGTCGTGGATGTCTTCCTGGTCGCGACCGAAGGCGTCTGGCTGCTCGCCGCGCTTCGCGGCGGCGCTGGCGGCGAGCGTGGCTTCCAGCGTGGCCGATGAACAACCGATGAGCGCAGCCAGTTCGACGACGTTGCGGGCCTTCTTCAGGCCGAACAATTGGTTTAACCAAGCGAGCTGCCATTGGAACTGCAGTACCTTCCATGGAATGCTTTGCTGCCACGCCTGGCGCACCAGCTTGCGGTCCAGCACAAGCCAGGCTTTGCCGCCGTGCTCTTCGCACATGGCAGCGCCAATGGTGGCGCCATAGCTCATTTCGTTGACTATGCGGTCGCCACTGCGGTTGACGATGAGTCCATGGGCCCAGGCCTCGGGCGGGTTGATGAAGCGCCAAGCAGTGCCGCGGTCCATGCGCGCGGTATGGCCGCCGGCGCTCTCGCCCAGACGGATGCCGGTGCCATCGTCACCGGCGGTGCCTAGTGGCACGCCTGCGGCGTACTTCGGGCAATGGTGCTGCAGCATGGCGCGGTTGTAGACGAAGCCGCCGGCAGAAAGCACGACGCCGCGCTTGGCGCGCACGAACCGCACCACGCGTTGCGTGGCCTCCACCTTCGCCGCACGGCCGTACCAAGCGAAAGCCTTCTTCTGGAAATAGCGCGCACCAGGCAGCATGAACGGGTAAATGGTGAGCAGCTTCTTGGCTTTCGCGAGGCACTGCTCATGCTCTTGCCAGCCAGCGGAGCCTTCCGGCAGTTGCAGCACTTTCACGCCCAGCACATGGCCTGCCGCGTCCACCACGAGTTGCCGCACTTCGGTCTTGCGGTGCAGCTTCAGGCCAGCGCGCAGCGCGGCATCGCGCAGGGGCCAGAAGATAGCGCCGCCCATGTTGACGGCGGTACGGTTGCGGTAGCCCGGGTCGCCACGATGGCCGCGCGCCGCGGGTTTCGCCACGGCGCGGCTCGCTGGCAACAAGGTGTTGTCCGAGTGGTAAAGGAAGTAGTCCAAGCCCGGGTAGGAAGTTTTGCGCTTGTACGCGGTGGGATGAAACTTCACGCCGTGCTGCAACAGCCAGTCGGTGTGCCCGACGCTTTCCTCGCAAAAGCGACGTAGCGTGGCGTCGCTCACCACGCCCTGCGTTTCCAGTTGCAGGTAGCGGAACATGGCTTCCACGGTGTCTTCTTCGCCCGCAGCGCGCTGGATGCTGGTGCCGCCGCCGGCATAGAACACGCCGCCGCTGGCTTCCGTGGCGCCGCCGCCGAGTTGGCGGTCGAGCGCTACCACGCTGAAGCCCCTCTCCAGGCTATCGAGTGCGGCGGAAACACCGGCACCCCCGAGCCCGACCACCACCACGTCGGCTTCGTCGTTCCACTCGACCGCTTCAGGGCCGTTCACCGTCAGCGGCGCTTCGACCGCGGAATACCAATGCTTGTCACCGGGCTTCATGAGTGTTCCTCGGCCTGCCAGGCCTTGAGCTGGAATTTGGTCACTTTGCCGGCGGCATTCACCGGCAGGCTGTCCACGAACAGTACTTCGCGAGGCACTTTGTAGTTGGCCATCTCGGCGCGGCACCACGCGATGAGTTCGGGGGCGGTGCAATGCGTGCCGGGGCGTAGTACCACCACAGCGCGACCCACTTCGCCGAGACGCTCGTCGGCAACGCCAAGCACGGCCACTTGGGCAACTGCCGGGTGGGCGCTCATCAAGCGTTCAATCTCGGCGGGGTAGCAGTTGAAGCCGCCGCAGATGTACATGTCTTTCATGCGGTCCGTGATACGCAGGTAGCCGTCCTCGTCCCGCACGGCGATATCGCCGGTGTGCAGCCAGCCGTCCGCGTCGATGGCTTCCGCTGTGGCCTCCGGGTCGTCCAGATAGCCCAACATGACGTTGAAGCCACGGACCCACAGTTCGCCCGGGGCGTGGGGGACGGCCTCGCTGCCGTCTACGGTTACCAACCGCACCTCGACGCCTGGAATGGGCACGCCACAAGTATTCGCGACGCGTTCCACGCTGTCGCCGATACGGCACATGGACACGAGGCCCGTCGATTCCGTCAGCCCGTAGCCGGTGAGCACCGTGCTGAAGCCGAGCTCGTCGCGCATGCGCTGGATGAGTACCGGCGGCACGCTCGCGGCGCCGGTGACGGCTACCCGCAGCGAGGACAAGTGGTACTGCGCGCGGTCCGGGTGGGCGAGTAAGGACTGGAAAATAGTGGGCGGGCCGGGTAGCACGGTGATGCTGTCGGCGACGATGCGCCGCATGACTTCGCCCGCGTCGAACACCGCCATGGGCAAGGCTGTGGCGCCTTGCAGCAGGCACACCAGCCAGCCGCTCTTGTAGCCAAAGGCGTGAAAGAACGGGTTGACGATGAGGTAGCGGTCTCCGGGGCGCAGGTCCACCGCTGTCGCCCACGCGCGGAACGAACGGGTGTTCTGCCCGTGCGTGCAGACCACGCCCTTCGGCGAACCCGTGGTGCCCGAGGTGAAGAGAATGTCCGCCACGTCGGTCGCGTCGAGCGCATTCACCGCGGCTTCGACGATATCCGGCTTAACGCTGTCGCCGCCGGCCACGAACGCGTGCCAGTCCAGTAGTGGCGGCAGGTTCGCAGGCAAGGGCGCCGGCGTGCTGGTGGCGTGTCCTTCGGGGACGGTCAACCGAATCAGTTGGCGCAAGTCCGGCAGGGCTTCGCCCGCCAGCAAGGCCGGGTAGTCGGTGCCGAGGAAGGGTTCTACGGTCACCAATACCCGCACTTGGCTGCGACGCAGGATGTCTGCCGCTTCGCGTCCCTTCAGCCGGGTGTTCAGGGGCACCAGTGCCGCACCTAGGCATTGCGCGCCCAGTGCCGCCAAGATCCATTCGGGCTGGTTGGGAGCCCAAATGGCGATCCGCTCACCGGCGGCGAGGCCCAGCGCGTGAAAAGCCCTTGCCGTCGCCTGCACGTCCGTCCACAGTTCAGCGAAGGTCCAGCGGCGGGTGTTAGTTTCCAAGGCCGAGCGGTCGGGCCAAGCCGCTGCTGCCGCCCGCAGAACGCCCGGCGCCGTGGTTTCGGACGCCACTGCATCCGGCACGGGTGTTGCTGCGTCAGTCATCGATGAAGACCCCTTAAAACCCGCGCTTCGGCAGTACTTCTGCGGTTCGACTGCTTGATTCGTACCAAACCTAGCAAATTTTTACGCATTATGCGAGACTCAAAAAATGTTGCCTAGCTTCGATTTTGCCGGCTGCGTGGTGGTTGTCACCGGGGGTGCCAAGGGCATCGGCAAGGGCATTTCCGAAGCGTTTCTGGCGGCCGGAGCCACGGTGGTCACTTGCGGCCGGCGGCCTCCCGACAGTCTGCCAGTGGCGGGGGGGCGCGAAGCGGAATTCGTTGCCTGTGACGTCCGTGACCCCGCCGCCGTCGATGCCTGCTTCGACAGCATTGCCGCCAAGCACGGGCGGTTCGATGTCCTCATCAACAACGCGGGCGGTGCTCCGCCGCACGACGCGGCCACGGTGCCCGCGCGGTTGGCAGAGCGCATCATGCAGTTGAACCTGCTGGCCCCCCTTTACTGTGCGCAGGCGGCCAACCGCCATATGCAACCGCAAGGCAGTGGCGCCATCGTGAATATTTCGAGCGTTGCTGGTGCGCGGCCCGCGCCAGGCAGCGCGGCCTACGGGGCTGCCAAGGCCGGCTTGCTCAGCCTGTCGCGTTCGCTGGCCATGGAATGGGGCCCGGCGGTGCGCGTTAACGCCATCATCGTGGGCCTCATGGCTGCCGACAACCTCGACGATTTTTACGGCGGCCCGGAAGGCGTGAAGCGTATCGACGCCATGCTGCCGCTCGGGCGCATGGGCAAGCCGCAGGATATTGCCGCTGCCTGTCTTTACTTGGCGTCGCCGTTTGCGGCCTATGTGAGTGGCGCCACGCTGGAAGTGCATGGCGGCGGCGAACGGCCGGTCTTCCAATACTTGGCGGATAACGCCAACCGCAGCTGAATTTTCCTACCGGCACAGGCGTCAACGCCCGGCCAAACTGATGGAACCGCGAGAGGGGGCAACGATGGGCACAGACAACTTGAACCGCATTGCCGTGGTCACCGGCGCGAGCCGTGGTGCCGGTAAAGGCGTGGCCTTGGGGTTGGGGCAGATGGGCCTGACGGTCTATGTGACGGGCCGTTCCACGGACCACAGTCTCGGCAGCAGCAAGGGCGAGGCACTTCCGGGCACCATCCACGAAACCGCTGCAGAAATCACTCGGCTGGGTGGACGCGGTATCGCTGTTGCCTGCGACCACGACGACGACGCCCAAGTGGCTGCGTTGTTCGAGCGCGTGGCCCGCGACTCCGGGCGCCTCGACATCCTCGTTAACAACGCCACCTTCATCCACGACAACCTCATCGACCCGGGTGGTTTCTGGGAGAAGCCGCTGGAGTTGGTGCGCATCCTCGATGTGGGTTTGCGTTCCGCTTATGTGGCCAGCTGGCATGCGGCGCGCATGATGGTGCCGCAGGGCAGTGGCCTCATCAGTTTCGTGTCGTCGTTCGGCTCCAGTTGCTACATGCATGGGCCGGCGTACGGCGCGCAGAAGTCCGGCCTCGACAAATTCGCTGCCGACATGGGCGTGGACTTCGAAGGCACGGGTTGCGCCGCGGTGTCGCTGTGGCTCGGCCCGCAGATTACCGAGCGCACCGCTATCGCCGTGCGTGAACGCCCGGACCAGTACAGCGAATTCATGAAGGTGGCGGAGACGCCGCAGTTCAATGGTCGTGTCATCGAGGCGCTCGCGCGGGACCCACAGCTGGCGAAGAAGAACGGCCAGACCTGTGTGACAGCGGAGTTGGCCGTGGAATACGGCATACAGGACGAAGGTGGCCGTCAGCCGCCGTCGTATCGCGAGATGCTCGGCCCGCCGCGCATCCCGCACCCTGCGAAGGTCGTCTGAGGCCACTGCCGTGGCCGACCCTCTGGTTCCCGCCGGCGCCGAACCGCCAGCTCTCTCCCCGCGCGCCTTGCGGGACGCCTTCGGTGCCTTTGCCACCGGCGTCACGGTGGTTACGGCTGTGCGGCCGGATGGCGAACCAGTGGGCGTCACCGCCAACTCCTTTGCTTCGGTATCGCTCGCCCCGCCGCTGGTGCTGTGGTCGCTGGCGAACACCAGCCCGAGCATGGCGGCCTTCGCGCTGGGTGCGCCGTTCGCCATCAATATCTTGGCGGATGGCCAGCGCGACCTCGCCATGCACTTTGCCCGCTCCGGCAAGGACAAGTTCGACGTGGATGCGGCCTGGCGCATGAACCCCGAGCCGCCGCGCTTGCATGGCGCCCGGGCACGGCTGGATTGCCGTGTGCATGCGCTGCATGCAGGCGGTGACCACACCATCATCGTCGGCGAAGTGCTCGCCGTGGCGCGCAGTACGGCTTCGCCGCTGCTCTTTGCCGACGGCAAGTTCGGGCGCTACACGCTCGACGCCGGTGCGCCGCCCGTGAACCACTGGAGCGGCCTGCACGGCGAGTGGATCTGAAATTCTCTGGCAGCTGCGCCCCACGCATTCGCTGTGTGGTTGGCGCGCGACTCAAGGACTGTTGCGATGACCGAAGCTTACATTTACGACCACGTGCGTACACCGCGCGGCAAAGGCCGCCCGGACGGCAAGCTGCACGAGATTTCCGCCGTTTCGCTGGCCAGCCAAACGCTGCAGGCCCTGCGCGACCGCAATGCGCTAGATACAGCGCTAGTGGAAGAAGTGGTACTGGGCTGTGTGGCGGCGGTCGGCGAGCAGGGCGGCAACATCGCCCGCATCGCTACGCTGAACGCCGGCTTCAACGAGTGCGTACCGGGCGTGCAACTGAACCGCTATTGCTCCTCGGGCCTCGATGCCGTGAACTTCGCTGCTGCCAAAGTGATGGCGGGGCAGGCGGAACTGGCTGTTGGGGGCGGCGTCGAGATGATGTCGCGCACGCCCATGGGTGCCGATGGCGGTGCCTGGGCCATCGACCCCCAGGTAGCCTTCCACACGCGTTTTGTCATGCAGGGCATCAGCGCCGACCTGCTCGCTTCACTGCACGGCTACACGCGTACGCAATTGGATGCTTACGCGCTGGCCAGCCAGCAACGCGCTGCACGGGCTTGGGCCGAAGGCCGCTTCGCAGGTTCCGTCATTCCGGTGCGCGATGTGGTGGGCGCGGTAGTGCTGGACCGGGACGAGCACTTCCGCCCGGAGACCACGGCCGAGTCGTTGGCGGCCCTAAAGCCTGCTTTCCATGAGATGGGCACGAAGTACGGCTTCGACGCAGTGGCGCTGCAGCGCTACCCGGAAGTGGAGCGCATTGAACACTTGCACCATGCGGGCAACAGCTCGGGTGTGGTGGATGGCGCTGGCGCCGTGTTGGTGGGTTCGTTGGCGGCGGGCCAGCGTGCCGGCCTGAAGCCGCGTGCCCGCATTCGCAGTTTCGCCAGCATTGGCACCGAGCCGACCTTGATGCTCACCGGCCCGGCGCCGTCGGCGCAGCGCGCTTTGGCCAAAGCGGGCATGTCCGCGGCAGACATCGACCTCTGGGAACTGAATGAAGCGTTCTCGGCGGTGGTGCTGAGCTTCATGGACACCATGAACGTGCCGCATGAGCGCATCAATGTGAATGGCGGTGCCATCGCCTTCGGGCATCCGCTCGGTGCCACGGGCGCCATGATTCTCGGCACGGTGCTGGACGAACTGGAACGGACCGGCAAGGGCACTGCCTTGGTCAATCTCTGTGTGGGTGCCGGCATGGGCACCGCCACCATCATCGAACGCGTCGCGTGAGCTCTGCCATGAAAACCTCTCCTGTCATCACTCCGGTAGTTATTGTTGGCTCCGCGGTCACGCTTCAGGCCCTGCGCTTCAGTGTCGATGCCGATGGCATTGCGCTGGTAACGCTGGACCGCCAGGACAAGACGATGAACACCATCGATCTGGTGCTCATCAATGAACTGGCAGGCGCTATCGCGCGCATTCGCGAAGATGCCGGTATCAAAGGCGCTGTCATCACTTCCGGCAAGGACGCGTTTTTGGCAGGCGCGGACTTGTTCGACATCGAAGCGCGTCTTTACGACAACCTCGGCCGCGCCGCCGCCGACATGGTCGAAGAGACCTACACGCTGAACCAGTTGCTCCGCCCGCTGGAGATTTGCGGCAAGCCTGTGGCTTGCGCCTTCAATGGGTTGGCGCTGGGTGGTGGTTTCGAGGTGGGGCTGGCCTGTCATTACCGTGTGGCTGCCGATGCCAAGCACTTGCAGTTTGGTCTGCCCGAAGTGCAGGTGGGCTTGCTGCCTGCCGGCGGCGGCACTACGCGCGTAACGCGACTGCTGGGCTTGCAAGCGGCTATGCCGTTCCTGCTGGAAGGTAAGGCCGTAGGCGCGCAGGAGGCGATGAAGGCAGGCCTGCTGCACGCGGTGGTGCCCGCGGCGGAACTGCTGGATAACGCCAAGGCGTGGGTGTTAGCCAACCCGGGCGCGAAGCAGCCGTGGGACACCAAGGGATGGAAAACCCCGGGCGGCGCAGGCGCCATGGCACCCGCAGTGGCCCAGACGCTGGTAGTCGCCAATGCGATGCTGCAGGCGGGAACAAACCACAACTACCCGGCCCCTCTCGCCATTCTGTCATGCATGTATGAAGGCGCGCAGTTGCCCATCGAGACGGCCTTGCGTCTGGAAGCCAAGTACATGGCGCAACTGCTCGCGGACCCGGTATCCGGGAACATGCTGCGCACGCTGTTCGTGAACAAGTCCAAGGCAGACAAGCTCGTGCGCCGTCCGGCCGGCGTGCCAAAACGCAAGCACACGCGCATCGGCATGCTGGGCGCTGGGCTCATGGGCGGCGGCATCGCCATGGTCGCGGCGCAGGCGAATATCGACGTGGTCCTCATCGACCGCACCCAGGAAGCGGCGGACAAGGGCAAGGCTTATGTGGCCAAGCGCCTCGAGTCCGCGGTGACCAAGGGACGCACGACGCGCGAGAAGGCCGACGCCGTCCTCGCCCGCATTCACCCCACCACAGACTATGCCGCGCTCCACGAGGTGAGCCTCGTGGTCGAGGCGGTGTTCGAAGACCGCGCGATCAAGGCGGAAGTGACTCGTCTCGCGGAAGCGGCCATGCCCGCCGATGCGGTATTCGCGAGTAATACTTCTTCGCTGCCCATCACCGGCCTCGCCGAAGTGTCCATGCGGCCGGACCGCTTCATTGGTCTGCACTTCTTCTCGCCCGTGGACCGCATGCCGTTGGTCGAGGTCATTCGCGGCAAGGCGACCAGCGATGCCACGCTGGCCGAGGCGCTGGACCTCGTGCAGCAGCTGCGCAAGACCCCTATTATCGTGAACGACAGCCGCGGCTTCTTCACCAGCCGCTTCTTTGGCGCTGTGGTG
>CALPVO020000085.1 GCA_943327025.2 Janthinobacterium lividum | reverse complement strand
TGTAGCACCACTCGTCGTCGAGATTCCGTCGCTGGCTGCCCTGCAGCGCGAAGTGTTCGGCCCGGTTCTGCATGTGCTCCGCTGGCGCGCAGGAACTTTACCCGCGCTGTTGCAAGCGGCGGCCGACACCGGCTATGCCTTGACGTTCGGTTTGCAGACGCGTTTGGACAGCACCATCGCCGAGGTATGCGCCGAGGCGCCGGCCGGTAATGTTTACGTGAACCGCAATCTCATTGGCGCCGTCGTGGGGGTACAGCCCTTCGGGGGGCATGGCTTGTCGGGTACCGGGCCGAAGGCTGGGGGGCCGAACTATCTCATCCGGTTCGCGGTGGAGCGCACTATCACCATCAACACCACCGCAGTGGGGGGTAATGCGTCGCTGCTGGCGTTGGAGTGAAACGATTCCGCCCGCTTTTGGCAGGCCCCGTTATGCGCTGCGGGGGCGGGCGGGGCGCCATTCGGCCGAGGTTTCAGCGCAATTCGGCCCACGGCCCCGTGAAGGTGACGGTCAGGTAATCGCAGGGCTGCAGTCCTCCCGGGGAGGCTGCTGGCGAAAGCTGCCAGGCCAGCCCCGAGAGCGTTGGGTTGTGCCCTACCAGCAGCAAATGCTGCACGGTCTCTGGTGTGTGCCGTAGAAATGCCAGCAGGGCTGGCACGTCAATCTCATACAAGTCGGGTTCGGCATGCACAGACGTTTTGGCTAAACCGCAAGCGTGAGTGAAGGCCAGTGCGGTCGTGGTGGTGCGAACAGCACTGCTATGGATGCAGTAGTCGACGGGCGTTGGCACTTGCGTGGCGGCAAACAGGGCGCCACGCTCACGCACTTGTGCCTGGCCTATGGCATCCAGTGGCCGTTCGAAATCGTGTTGCCCTGGCCGAGCATGGGCCGCCTGCGCATGGCGCAGCAGGGTTAAGCGGTGAGTAGAGGTATCCACGCTCATGCTGGCAGCAAGGCCCAGAGTTCGCCTGCGGTGACGCGTGTGGCGAAGCAGGTGACCGGTTCGTAAGCGGGTGGGCAAAGCACCGCACCGCTCTTCAAGCAAAAACGCGCGCCGTGCCTTGGGCAAATGACCACCGGGCCGGTGGCGCCGCCGGCGAGGTCGTCGGCACTGGCGGGTTCAACGGGTGCATCCGCTAAGGGTTCGCCATCGTGGGTGCACACGTCTTCGATGGCATAGAGTTCACCTTGCACGTCATAGACCGCGACGAACCGGCCCGCGGCCTCGAATGAGGCCTGGCCATTGCGGGGTACGCTCGCGGCAGACCCCAGAAAGACCCAGTCGCCATCCGGCGGACTCTGGCTCACATCATTCCCGTTTGCAGTCGTGCGGCTTCGGTCATGCGGTCCGCTGACCAAGGTGGGTCGAAGACGAGTTCCACGTCCACGGTCTTCACGGTCGGGAGAGCTTCCAGCTTGTCCTTCACATCTGCCACGAGCACTTCGCCCATGCCGCAGCCCGGGGCCGTCAGGGTCATGTCAATCTTGATATTGCGCTGGCCGTTATCGTCCTTGCTGATGTCACAGCGGTACACCAAGCCAAGGTCCGCGATGTTCACCGGGATTTCGGGGTCGAATACGGTGCGAATCTGCGCCCAGGTCACTTCTTCGAACTGGTCATCCGTAGCATCGGGGGGCAGTTCTGGCGGCGCCACCAACTCTTTACCGATGGCGTCCGCATCCGCGCCGGCCACGCGGAAAAGATTGCCTTCCACGTAGACGGTGAAGCTGCCGCCCAGTGCTTGCGTTATGTAGCCGACGCTACCGGTGCGCAGTTTTACCTCGATGCCAGCCGGGATGATCACGGCCTTGACGTCGCGGTTGACGACGATGGGTTCATTCTCGTGGCGACGCATGTCAGGGCTTCCTGGTCATTCGGTCTGGACAGTCGGGGGAGTTGCGGATGGCTGTTCGGCATCAGCAGCAGAGAGGGCGGCGTTCAGGGTGTGCCACGCGAGGCTTGCGCACTTCACGCGAGCGGGGAAGTCGCGAACACCAGCGAGCGCCGCGAGTTTGCCCAGCGCCGGGTCAAGCGGGGCGTCATGGTGCGTGAATACATTGTGCACGCGTTCGAACTGCGCCTGCACTTCGGCACGGGTGTGGCCGATGGCGGCTTCGGTCATGAGTGACGCGGAGGCCACGGAGATGGCGCAGCCCTTGCCTTCGAACTTGACGTCTGTGACGCGCTCGCCGTCGAGTTGCACCCAGACGCGCAGCGTATCGCCGCAGAGGGGGTTGGCACCGCGGGCTTCATGGGCGGGTGGTACCGCCAACATGCCAAAGTTCCGGGGCCGCTTGTTATGGTCCAGGATGACATCCCGGTAAAGGTCTTTGAGATCCATGGGGCCTTCAGCAGAACAGTTCACGAGCATGCTGCAGGGCACCGACCAATTGGTCGATTTCCGCAGGGGTGTTGTAGAAAGCGAAAGAGGCACGTGCCGTCGCCGGCACATCGAAGAACTCCATCACGGGCATGGCGCAGTGGTGCCCTGTGCGTACCGCTACACCTTCCTGGTCGAGGATGGTGCCGAGGTCATGTGGGTGAATGCCGTCCACCACGAAGGAGATGACCGCCGCTTTGTGTGGGGCCGTGCCGATGATGCGTAAGCCGGGAATTGCCAGCAATTGGGCGGTGGCGTAGTGCAGTAAGGCTTCTTCAGTAGCGGCGATTCGCGCGAGCCCAATGCGCTGCACGTAGTCGACTGCAGCGCCCAGCCCGATGAAGCCGGCGATATTCGGCGTGCCGGCTTCGAACTTGTGGGGCAGGGTGTTGAACGTGGTGCCCTCGAAGCGCACTTCGAGAATCATATCGCCACCGCCCATCCAGGGCGGCATGGCTTCCAACAGCGCTTCGCGTCCGTAAAGCACACCGGTGCCGGTAGGGCCAAACAGCTTGTGTCCGGAGAAGGCATAGAAGTCGCAGCCAAGCGCCTGCACATCCACGGCCATATGGGGCACCGCTTGCGCACCGTCGATGACGGTCACGATGCCGCGTTCCCGGGCAACGGCAATGAACTTCTCGATCGGGTTGATAGTGCCTAGCGAGTTGGAGACGTGCGACAGCGCCAGCACCCGAGTACGGGGAGTAAGCAGGTCTAGAAAGCCTTGGAAGTCGACTTCGCCATCGAGCGTAATGGGAATGGGACGAACCACAGCGCCGGTTTGGCCCGCGACTATCTGCCAAGGCACCAGGTTGGCGTGGTGCTCGAGACGCGAAACCAGGATTTCATCGCCCGGCTGCAGGAACGTGCGCCCCCAAGCTTGGGCGATGAGGTTGATGGATTCGGTAGTGCCGCGGGTAAGGATGACTTCGCGTTCGCTGCGGGCGTTGATGAAGCGCTGCAGTTTGTGGCGGGCGGCCTCGAAGGCGTCGGTGGCGCGCTGCGAAAGCGTATGTACGCCGCGATGGATGTTCGAGTGGTCGTGGCGGTAATAGTCCGCCTCGGCGTCGATGACCGAGCGCGGGTGCTGTGCCGAGGCGCCATTGTCCAGATACGCCAAGGGCTTGCCATTCACCTGCTGGTGCAGGATGGGAAAATCGGCGCGTAAAGCCGCGACCTCTGCGGCGCTGAAGGGCTGCGCGTTTGAAGCGGTGGTGGGGGTGCTTGGGGTCACGGTAATACCCGTATGGCAAGCCATTCGCGCAGACTCGGCCAAGGCAGCCGGGCGATGACGTCAGCGGCGAAGGCTTGCATGAGCAGGCGACGAGCCTCTTGTTCGCCGATGCCGCGGGAACGCAGATAGAACAGAGCCTGTTGGTCGAGCGAACCGGTGGTACTGCCATGGCTGGCCTTCACGTCGTCGACATGAATTTCCAACTGCGGGCGCGTGTCTAGTTCGGCGGTAGCGGACAGCAGCAGATTACGAATGGACTGGGCCGAGTCCGCGCCGTGGGCGCTAGGAGGCATGACGACTTTGCCGCTGAACGCGCCACGCGAGCGGCCACCGGCCAACGCGCGCACCGCTTGGGTGCTCGTGGTATTGGCCGCTGCATGGGTCACGGTCAGTTGCACGTCGGTGTGCTGGTTACCGTCGACCCGCAGGAACTGCTGCCAGTGCCCAGAAGCCCCGGCACCCTCGAGCGCTACATGGGCTGCGGTGTGTGCGGCTTGGGTGCCCAGCGACATGGGCAAGGCCAGATAGCTGGCATCGCGCCCCACGCTGACATCGAGTTGTTCCAGCAGCGCGGCATCCAGCGGCAACTGCTGCACGATGGCGTGCGTCAGATTGGCGCCATCGGCCAATTGCACTTGCAGCCAGCGGGTGAGCGTTGGCGGTGGGGTGTTGGCAGCAGTGCCCGGTTTTTGGTCCGTTTCCGTAGCCGCAATGCTATTGGCTGCCAGCGCGGCACTTTCACCGTCGGCCAGCGACTCCAGCAACTGCAGACGTGCACCACGCGCCAAGCGTATGCGTAGCACCAGTGCACCCGTTCCTGGTGCAGGCAGGTGCAGCAATTGTAGGGAACCGGCGTCCACGTTGGCAGCGACCGCCAACTCCCAGGCGCCTGGGGTAGTCGCGGCAGCGATGGCGGCAACGCGGTGCTCGCCACTGTCACCCGTGGGGGCTTTAATGGCCTCTTCCGCCAGTGGGCGCAGACTGACGCCAGCGGGCAAAGCCCCGAACCCACCGAGTGCACGCGGCACGGCATGTCCACCGGCGAACACCAGTACTGGGGCTTCCACGGGCAACACGGCCGCATCAATGGCGGCCTTGTCAGGCAGCGACAAGGCATCCGTGGGCGCCGACCACCAGTCGCGCCGCGACAGCGTTCGCGCAGCATATTTCCAGGCTTCGTCCCGCCCCGTGGGCAGGCCGAGCGCGCGCAGGGTGTCGCTGCTCATGCGGCGTCCTGGGCGCGAACCCAGTCGTAGCCACGCGCTTCCAGTTCCAGCGCCAGTTCCTTGCCGCCACTCAGCAGGATGCGACCATCGGCGAGGACATGGACGAAGTCGGGGACGATGTAGTCGAGCAGGCGCTGGTAGTGGGTGACCATGACGATGGCCCGGTCGGGCGAGCGCAAGTCGTTCACCCCAGCCGACACTACCTTGAGGGCGTCGATATCGAGGCCACTATCGGTTTCATCGAGCAGGGCCAGCGTGGGCTCCAGAATCTGCATCTGCAGCACTTCATTGCGCTTCTTTTCGCCGCCCGAGAAGCCCTCGTTCACGCCGCGGGAGAGAAAAGCCTCGTCCATCTGCATGCGCTGCATCTTGGCTTTGACCAATTGCAGGAACTCGAAGGCATCCACTTCTGGCTGGCCCAAATGTTTACGCTTGGCGTTCAGCGCTGCCTTCAACAGATAGACGTTGTTCACGCCCGGAATTTCCAGCGGGTACTGGAAGGCGAGGAAGATGCCAGCGCGCGCCCGTTCTTCCGGGGCCAGTGCCTGCAGGTCTTGGCCGCGATACAGCAGCGTTCCGCCGGTGACGGTGTAGCCGGGCTTGCCCGCCACTACGTGGGACAGCGTGCTCTTGCCTGAGCCGTTGGGGCCCATGATGGCGTGCACTTCGCCAGCGTTCACCGTGAGTGACAAGCCTTTGAGAATGGGCTTGCCATTGACTTCCACGTGCAGGTCGCGGGCTTCGAGCAACGGGGTCGGGGCATTGTTCGTCATGGTCATTTCACTCGTGCATGGGCCAGTGGCTTGCGCGCACTGACCGAAATAAGGGGGAGAAAGGGGAGGCGGGCTTCAGCCCACGGCACCTTCCAGACTGACGGCCAGAAGGTTTTGTGCCTCCACAGCGAACTCCATCGGGAGTTCCTTGAACACTGCCTTGCAGAAGCCGTTCACGATCATGTTGACCGCATCTTCTTCCGAAAGACCGCGTTGCAGGCAATAGAACAGTTGGTCCTCGCCGATTCGGGAAGTCGTCGCTTCGTGCTCCACGGTGGCGGTAGGGTTGCGCACTTCCACATAAGGGAACGTATGCGCACCACAGCCCGGGCCCATCAGTAGCGAGTCGCATTGCGTGTAATTGCGCGCGCCTTCAGCGGAAGGCAACACCTTCACCAGGCCACGGTAGGTGTTGTGAGCCTTGCCGGCGCTAATGCCCTTGCTGACGATGGTGCTGCGGGTGTTGCGCCCCACATGAATCATCTTGGTGCCGGTGTCGGCTTGCTGGTGGTGGTTGGCCACCGCCACGCTATAGAACTCCCCGACGGAGTCATCGCCTGTCAGTACGCAGCTCGGATACTTCCAGGTGATAGCAGAACCGGTTTCCACCTGCGTCCAGGAGATCTTGCTGCGTTTGCCGCGGCAATCGCCACGCTTGGTGACGAAGTTGTAGATGCCGCCAACGCCGTTTTCGTCGCCGGGGTACCAGTTCTGCACCGTCGAGTACTTGATCTCGGCGTTGTCCATGGCCACCAGTTCTACCACTGCGGCATGCAGTTGGTTTTCATCGCGCTTGGGGGCGGTGCAGCCTTCAAGGTAGGACACATGGCTACCTTCATCGGCAATGATGAGGGTGCGCTCGAACTGCCCTGTGTTGGCCGCGTTGATACGGAAGTACGTGGACAGCTCCATGGGACAGCGCACGCCCTTCGGAATGTACACGAAGCTGCC
This sequence comes from Janthinobacterium lividum, assembly GCA_943327025.2. GTDB lineage: Bacteria > Pseudomonadota > Gammaproteobacteria > Steroidobacterales > Steroidobacteraceae > CAIOHZ01. Next base: position 2,075 of record CALPVO020000085.1, on the reverse strand, counting down.
GTCGCTGAAGACGGCGCTGTTCAGGGCCGCGTAGAAGTTGTCGCCGGGAGGCACGACAGTACCAAGCCAGCGCTCAAGAAGTTCCGGGTGTTCCTTCACCGCTTCCGAGAACGGGCAGAAGATGACGCCTGCCTTGGAGAGACGGTCCTTGAACGTGGTGGCCACCGAAACGCTGTCGAATACGGCGTCGACAGCGACGCCAGCCAAGCGCGCACGTTCATGCAGCGGAATACCCAGCTTGTCGTAGGTCTCCAGCAGTTTCGGGTCCACCTCGGCCAAGCTCTTCGGGCCGTCCTTGTTCTGCTTAGGCGCGGAGAAATAGCTGATGGACTGGAAGTCGATGGGTGGGTACTTCACGTACGCCCAGTTCGGCTCCGTCATGGTCTGCCAGTGACGGAACGCCTTCAGGCGCCAGTCGAGCAAAAACTGCGGTTCGTCTTTTTTGCGCGAGATGAGTCGCACCACGTCTTCGTCGAGGCCGGGGGGAACGGTGTCGCTTTCGATGTCGGTGACGAAGCCATGGCGGTACTTGCTGGCGACGGCTTGTTCAATGGCATTCAGTTCCGGGGTGCTCACTGTGCGCCTCCTTCAATGGTGCGGGCGCGAAGGGTGCCGGCCCGCAAGGCGGCGGCGAATTCAGCGGCAGTTTGCCCGGCAGTCACCGCGCGGGCTTCGCCAGTGGTGGTGCGGCCGGTCAGTTCCAACAGCGATACGTCTTGCAGAGCACGGCGTACCGCGAGGTTCACGCGTTGCCAAGCATCGCCGGAGCGGCAGGTGTGTTCGAGATCGCAACTGCCCGGGTGGGTGGCGCATTCGGTCAGCCCCACGGGCCCTTCCATGGCGTCGATGACATCCACGGCGCTGATGTGGGCCGCTGGCCGCGATAACTGGTAACCGCCGCGGGCACCGCGCGTGGAGGCCACCAGGCCGCCGCGCTGCAAGGCTTTGAGTACCTTGCTGACCGTTGGTAAGGCGATGTGGGTGGCATCCGCCAATTGCGCCGCCGAGTGAGGCGCGGCGGCGTCTTCGGCCAGCACGCCCAGCACAACGGTGGCGTAGTCGGTCAGTTTGCTGATACGCAGCATGGGGAGGGGGTGCTCGGCTTGGGAGAAATTAAATACAGGACTATTTTAGTCCTGTTAGCGTCTGCTGCCAAGTGAGCACTGCTGGCGAGCACCACCCTGAGGTGCCGGCGCTTGGCAAGCGATCCTTGGATTATTATGTTGCTTAATCACCACAAGTGAACCTTTTTGCATCGCAACTGTCCGGTATAATCACACCATGGATTCCTCCGCCGCTCCTGCCGTTGCCGTCGACCCCGCCTTGACCGGGCGTAGTTGTGCGCCCGTCGGGGAAGAGGTGCGGGACGCCATCGTCAGCATCGAAGGTCTGGTTTACCGTGCGGGCCGCCGTACTATCTTCGACGGCCTCAATCTCGCTTTCCGTAAAGGACAAGTGACCGCCGTCATGGGCCCGAGTGGTACTGGCAAGACCACACTCTTAAAGCTCATCACCGGTCAGGTGCGTCCCGACCGCGGGCGCGTGCTGGTGGAAGGGCAAGACCTTGGCCAACTCTCTCGCGAGGGGGTCTATGCCGTACGTCGTCGCATGGGCATGTTGTTCCAAAATGGCGCCCTGTTGACCGATCTTTCCGTGTTCGAGAACGTAGCGTTTCCGCTACGCGAGCACACCGATTTGCCGGAACGACTTGTGCGCCATGTGGTACTCACCAAGTTACATGCGGTAGGGTTGCGTGGTGCCGCCTCGTTGATGCCCGCTGAGTTGTCGGGTGGCATGGCCCGTCGCGTTGCTTTGGCCCGTGCCATCGTCATGGACCCCGCGCTGCTGATTTACGATGAGCCGTTCGTGGGTCTCGACCCCATCTCCATGGGGGTCGTGCTGCGACTCATCCGCCAGATGAATGACGCGCTGGGAATTACCAGTATTGTGGTGTCGCACGACGTCCATGAAATCAGCGCCGTTGCCGATTGCACTTACCTTCTCTCCGAGGGGCGCGTGGTGGCCAGTGGCAGCCCCGACGAACTGCGCGGGAGCCAGAGCGAAATCGTCCGCCA
>CALPVO020000084.1 GCA_943327025.2 Janthinobacterium lividum | reverse complement strand
TCCACGTTCAAATCGCGGGCGACCGCTGCGGTTTCTTCGGCAGTGAGCCAAGCGAGGTTCTTCTTGCGCTTGCGCAGGTTGAAGAACAGCTTGCGCTGCGCTTTTGTCGTGGCCACCTTGACCAAGCGCCAGTTGCGCAGGACATATTCGTGGATTTCCGCGCGAATCCAGTGAACCGCGAACGACACCAAGCGCACGCCCACATCGGGGTTGAAGCGCTTCACGGCCTTCATGAGGCCGACGTTGCCTTCCTGGACGAGGTCGGCCAGCGGCAGGCCGTAGCCGTGGTAGCCGCGGGCGATATGCACCACGAAACGCAGGTGCGAGAAGACGAGCTGCCGTGCCGCTTCCAGGTCGCCGTGGTCGCGCAACTGGCGGGCGAGCTCCAGCTCGGCCTCGCGCGTGAGCACAGGCACCTTGGCGACAGCATCGATGTACGCGTCGAGCGAGCCGACCGGGCCGCGCAGTGCTACGGCCGGCAGTAGGCCGGTGGTGGCAGCGGAGCTAGGCAGGGCAACAGCGGTGGTCATGGGACTCCCTCCTTGGGATGAACCAAATCTTAGCACTCACGAAGTTGGAGTGCTAATGGGTCCGGAAGTTCCTTTGGAGCGTCGCCGATTTTTGAAATTGAATCAGTGGGTTGCGTCACACGCTCGGTTCGAGCTGGCGCAGGCGCCAGGTGGCCGCGATGCCACTGCCCAGCCAACCCAAGGCGGCGCCGGTAGCCACCAGGCTGCAGTACCCCACCAAGGGCAGGCCGAGGAGTTGGAAGTCGCTGCCGTAAAGAGCGGCTACCTGAGCCACCCCGGGACTGGCCAGGTACACGGCACCTGCCACCAGCAACCACGCCACCAGTCCACCGCCCAGGCCGTACCAGAGGCCGGTGTACAGGAAGGGGCGCCGCACAAAGCCGTCGCTGGCGCCGAGCAGTTTGGAGACCTCGATTTCAGCGCGGCGGGTTTCGATGTCCCCACGCACTACTTGACCCACCACCAGCAGTACAGCCAAGGCCAACAGAATACCGGCGCCTTCACTGACCCTGCGCGAGATGGTCAGCAGGGCCTGCAGGCGCTCGAGCCATTGGGTGTCGGCCACCACTTGGTCCACTTCACTGATCTTGCTCAAGTCCTTGCGTAGGGCGGCCATGGCAGCCGCCGTGGAGGCGCTGGGTGCCGGGGTAATGATCAGCGTCGCGGGCAGTGGGTTTTCCGTCAGTGCATCCAGCGCTTCACCGAAGCCCGAGCGCACACGGAACTCGGCGAGTCCCTGCTCGGCAGTGATGAGTTCCACTCTGGCGACGTCGTCGCGCGCGCCCACGCGTTCGGCCACTTGCTGGACGCGGGCGGTGCCGAGTTTGGGTTTCAGGAACACGTCGATGCTGTAGGCGCGGCCTTGCCCGGGGCCGACGGCTTCGAGGTTGCGAACAACGACTTGCAGCAGCGCGGGCAAAGCCAGCGCCACGCCGATGACCAGCCAGACCATGAGGGTGGCTACGGGGCGCGAATAGAGACGGCCGATGGAAGCCACGCCCACCTGCGCATGCCGCTCCAGCCAGCCATCCAGCCGCGCGCGGAACCCGCGCTTGATAGCGGTGAGCTTCTCGTCCGTCATGACTGCCCCCCTGTCGGGCCGCCGACCGCGTCCGTGGCGGCGGGTTCATCGCGCAGGACGCGGCCCTGGCCGAGATGCAGGCGGCGCACCGGGAAGCGTTCGATGAGGTGCACGTCGTGGGTGGCGATGACCACGGTGGTCCCCACGCCATGGAACCGCTGGAAGATGCCCATGACGTCGATGGCGAGGTCCGGGTCGAGATTGCCCGTGGGTTCGTCGGCGATGAGGATGGATGGCCGCGAGACCACGGCCCGAGCAATGCCCACCCGCTGCTGCTCGCCCGTGGACAGTTCCATGGGGAACCCGGTTTCGCGGCCGAGCAGGCCCACTTGGTCCAAGGCAGCCCGCACGCGCTTGTCGATTTCGCGGCGCGGTACGCCGTCCACCACGAGTGGCAAGGCGACGTTGTCGAACACCGGGCGGTCGTACAGCAGTTTGTGGTCCTGGAAGACCATGCCGATATGGCGGCGGAACGGCGCGACGGCGGCGCGTGCCAGTTCCGAAATCTTTTGGCGCCCGACAATGACTTCGCCCCGCGTGGGGCGTTCGATGGCAGCGATGAGTTTCAGCAGGGTGCTCTTGCCGGCACCGCTATGACCGGTGAGAAAGACCATCTCGCCCGGGTTCACATGGAAACTGGCATCCACCAAGGCCTCGCGGCCCGTGGCATAGCGTTTCCCTACGCCTTCGAAGCGAATCATGGGGCGTCTCCCACGCCAGTCGCGCTGCCGGTGCCCAGCAAGCCGTCCACGAACGCTTCGGCGTCGAAGGGCGCCAAGTCGTCGATGCTTTCGCCCAGCCCGACAAAGCGCACCGGAATGGCGAGCTCCTGAGCGAGCGCAAAGAGGATGCCGCCTTTGGCGGACCCATCGAGTTTGGTGAGCACGATGCCGGTGACACCCAGCGCAGCGTGGAAAGTGCGCGCTTGCGAGAGGGCGTTTTGTCCTTGGCTGCCATCCAGCACCAACAGCACCTCGTGGGGTGCCGTCGGGTCGGCCTTGCCGAGTACGCGCTTCACTTTCTTCAGTTCTTCCATCAAGTGCGTCTGCACGTGCAAGCGTCCGGCGGTGTCCGCCAGCAGAACGTCCATGCCGCGCGCCTGCGCTGCCGCCAAGCCGTCGAACACCACAGCCGCCGGGTCCGCACCGGTGGCTTGAGCCACGCAGGGGACGTCGTTGCGGTCGGCCCAGGTTTGCAGTTGTTCCACTGCGGCGGCGCGGAAGGTATCGCCTGCGGCCAGCATTACCTTGCGGCCTTCGCGTACGTAGCGCCGGGCCAACTTGCCAATGGTGGTGGTCTTGCCCGAGCCATTCACGCCGACCACCAATACCACGTTGGGGTGGCGGGCTGGGTCCAGCACCAAGGGCTTGGCGGTACCACTCAGCAGCGCGAGCATGCGGACGCGCAGCGCTTGGAGCAGCGCGGCTTCGTCTTTCAACTCGTTGCGGGCCACCTGCTTGTGCAAGTCGCCCAGCAGTGCCTGCGTGGCAGCCACGCCCACGTCGGCGGTGAGCAGGCGGGATTCGAGTTCCTCGAGGAGTTCGGCATCAATCTTTCTGCCGAGGAGGCCGCCCAGAAAACCGCCCCCAAGGCGCGCCCCCAGCTTGCGGAAGAAGCCGCGCACGCCACCGCCATCCGCCGCCGCCACGGGGGCAGTGGCGGGGGTCGCGGGGTCTGCGGGAGTTTTCTTGCCGAAACCGAACATGCGCGAATGGTAGCGCATCCGGCCTGAGCGTCGGGCCCTACTGTTGCCCCAAGCCATGTAATCTGCGCGCTTTGGTGATGGTTGGCAGGGAGATGAGTGAATGAGCGCAGTAAGCATTCTCGACGGTGGGACCGGGCGGCAACTGAAGCGGATTGGTGCGCCGTTCCGCCAGCCGGAATGGTCGGCGCTCGCCCTCATCGAAGCGCCGCAGTTCGTTAGCCAAGTGCACGCCGATTTCGTTGCTGCCGGTGCTGAAGTCATCACTACCAACAGCTATGCGCTGGTCCCCTTCCACTTGGGTGTCGAACGTCATGCCCGCGACGCGGCGGCTCTGGCGACCCTCTCGGGCCGTTTGGCGCGCGAGGTGGCGGACGGCGCGCCTTTCGCCGTGCAGGTAGGTGGTTCCTTGCCCCCGGTGTGCGGTTCCTACCGGCCGGATTTGTTCGAACTGGCTGCCGCCAAGCCCTTGCTCGAGGTGCTGGTGCAGGCGCTGCGTCCGTTTGTGGACCACTGGCAGGGTGAAACGCTCAGTGCCATCGCCGAGGCGGAGTTGCTCCGCGAAGTGGTAGGCAATGACGGCAAGCCGGTCTGGATTTCCTACACCCTCGCTGATGACGGCACGCCTGGCGACACGCCGCGACTGCGTTCCGGCGAGACCGTGGAGGCTGGGGTGTTGGCGGCGGTGCGGCTCGGCGCTGCCGCGGTGCTGTTCAATTGCAGTCAGCCGGAGGTGATGGGCGCCGCGGTGGATGTCGCCGTCGCGACTTTGGCGAAGGCGGGTGCAAACTTGCGGATTGGCGTCTATGCGAATGCTTTCCCGCCGATGCGCGCTGACGCGGCCGCGAACGAGAACCTCTGCGATATTCGTGCAGACCTCGACCCGGCCGGCTACTTGGGCTGGGCGCAGGACTGGGTGAAGCGTGGCGCGAGCATCGTGGGCGGATGCTGTGGCATTGGCCCCGAGCACATCGCAGAACTGCGACAGGCGTTGCGTTAACACCGGCGTCTTGCCGCCGCGGTGGTCGCCGTTACCTGACCACCGCTAGGCGTCTAGCGTAGTGCCGTGTGGAACGAAATGCCGTAGAAGCGCGGGTCGTTCACGAAGCCAGTGTTGTTGTTGAAGTCGATGCCGCCCTGGAGATTGTGCTCGTTCGTCAGGTTGCGGGCGAACAGGGCCACTTCCCAGGTGCCATCTGTGCGCGCATAGCCCACCTTCAAACCCCCTTCGAAATTTCCGCTGGTGTTGAACTCGCGCGATTCGTACAGGAACAGGTTGGTGGCACCTTGCACGCTCCAGTCGGTGTACGCGAACACTTCGCCTTGCGCGCCTACGGGCACGCTGTAGCGTGCGGTTGCCGTAAAGATGGTGCGCGGCGCCTGCGGGAAGGGGTTGCCATCCACCAGTGCGCGTCCGGCAGCGTTCAGTGGATTGCGGACGGTGCACTGGGCGCAGACTGCCACAGCGAGCGCCGAGTCTTGAATGCGGGTGTGGTTGTAGCTGTAGCCGGCCGTCAGTTGCAGGTTTTCAGAGACCATCCACTCGCTATCCAACTCGAAGCCGTAGGCCTTGCCTTGGCGCGCGTTGACTAACTGAATAGCGTTGCCACCACCACCCACTGCGCTGAACTGCGGGTCATGCAGGGTGTAGGTGAATACGGCGGCGTTAAGCCTTACCCGGCGGGCGAACCATTGGCTTTTCAGGCCGGCTTCCCAAGAAACCACGGTTTCGGAATTGGCGGTGGAAGCCGGGCCAAAGAAGGCGATGTCGCGCCCCTGAATGGTGGGCCCGCGGAAGCCGCGCGCCACCTTGCCGTAAACGCTCAAGTCTTCGGCCAGTTCGTAGCGTGCGCTCAAGTCCCAGCTGGGTTGTTGGTCCGACACCGCCACGGGCGCTTGCGTGTTCGCGGAGGCAACTACCCGCAGATTTTTTCGGTCATCGGTGAAACGTAGACCCGCACTTAAGGTGAGCGCTGCGCTGGCTTGGTAAGACGCCTGCCCGAACAGCGCCCAGGAACGGTTGTCATGCTGCAGCGTGGTGGGTGGTGCAAAGCCCGGGTCGGTGGTGACGCGCAGTTCGCTGTCGAAGAAATACGCGCCGGCCTGCCAGGAGAAGGGCGCTGTTTCGTTGCTGGCCAGACGCAGTTCCTGCGTCAGCTGACGCAGGTGGTTCACGCTGTCCGTGGTGTCGGAAGGAAACGGGATGAAGCCCGGACCATTCACGCTATTCCCGCCGTCAATATCGGCGCGTGAACTGCCGTGGGTGGTCTCGAAGGCGCTCACCGAGGTGAGGTTCATCGCGCCCAGGTCATATTCCACCTTCAAGGAACTGCCCCAACCGTCGAACAACTGCGGGTTGTTGCCGCCCCCATCGAACGCCACCTTGTCTGGCTGGTAGTTGGCATTGAGCTGGTTGCTGCCGCGGCTGAGAATATTGGCGCGGAACATGGGGCCCGAACCACTCAACGAGCGGGTGTGGATATTGAGCAAGGCACTCAAATCGTCGTTGGGTGTGTACAGCAGTTGCAGCCGGCCGGCGCGTTCGTCGTGGCCGCCCATCACATTCGGGCGGTTGGTGAAGGTGTTGTCTATCCAGCGGTCGCGGTGCTGCACCAGTAGCGACGCGCGCGCGGCGAGTACGCCGGGCACCAAGGCGCCACCCACGCCGCCATCGAACGTGAAGGTATTGAAGCGGCCATAGCTGGCATCGGCACGCGCGCTGAAGTTTTCGGTGGGCTTTCGCGTGTCGAACTTGATGATGCCAGCGGTCGTGTTGCGACCGAACAGGCTGCCCTGCGGACCGCGCAAGATTTCGACCCGCGCGATATCGAAGAGTGGCGTGCTCTTCAGCACGACGTTCTCCATGACGACATCGTCGAGCACGAACGACACCGGTTGCGAGGCGGCGATGTCGAAGTCGCTGTTGCCGAGCCCGCGCAGATAGAAGCGGGGCGCGGCACGGCCGTTGGAGGATTCGGCATACAAGCCGGGCACGCGCGCCGCGAGCATGAGGACGTCGCCGCCTGCCGAGAACAGCGCTTGCAGCGATTCGCCGGCAAGCGTGGCCACGGAGACCGGCACGTCCTGCAAGCGCTCGCTGCGCTTCTGTGCCGTGACGATGATTTCTTCGAGTACGTCGGTGGTAGGTGCGCTGGCTTCGGTGGGCAACGACTCCGCGAGAGTCAGCGCAGGAAGGGTGGTGCAGGCCACGGCAATGCCGGACAACCAAAAGCGGTAGCGGAGGAACATGGGGGCCTTCAGAAAGAGGAGGGACGGTGAAAAAAAACCGACCCATTGGAGTGGGGCGGCGCCGATGCGACACTGTCCCCCTCGCGTTGAAGGATGCCTGTGAGAAAACCTGCCCGCAACCAGCCGTCGATACCGCCTGCCTCAGGCGCTGGCCGCCAGTCCGTTCGCATTGTTGGTGGCAGTTGGCGTGGCCGGCGCTTGCCTTTTCCCGCGGTGGAGGGCCTGCGCCCTACGCCGGACCGCTTGCGCGAAACGCTGTTCAACTGGCTGCAGGTGAAGTTGGCCGGTGCCAAGGTGCTGGATCTCTTCGCCGGCAGCGGTGCGCTCGGGCTGGAGGCGCTATCACGCGGCGCCACGGCGGCCACGTTGGTGGAACGTCATCCGGTAGCGGCCAAGCAGTTGCGCGAAACCGTGGCTACGCTGTGTGGCGCGGCTCCCGGAGCCGCGCCTGCCTCGGCACGCGCCACCGTGTTGCAGGCCGATGGCTACCAACACTTGCTGGGGGCTGTCACCGCCTACGATGGGGTATTCCTCGACCCGCCGTTTGCCGACGAGCGCGAGACTGAGTTGTGTAAACTGCTCTCTAGCCGCGGTTGGCTCGCCGCCGGCAGCTGGGTTTACGTGGAGCGCGCCGCTGCGCGCCCCGTGCCTGTGCTGCCACCTGGTTTCACGCTCTGGCGTGAAGGGCGTGCCGGCGATGTCGGTTGTCAGTTGCTGCGTTGGGAACCGCCCGCCCCATGAACCCGAAGCGCTGTGCCCTCTACCCCGGCACGTTCGATCCCATCACCCACGGTCACACCGACCTCGTGCGGCGCGCGTCGACCATCTTCGACCGCGTGGTGGTGGCTATCGCCTCCAACCCGAACAAGGCACCGATGTTCCAACTCGACAAGCGTGTCGATTTGGTACGCCGTGTGTGCGATGCCATGGGCATCTCGAACGTCGAGGTTATCGGCTATCGGGGCCTCACCGTCGATGTAGCGCGTGAGCACGGCTGCGGGGTCGTCATGCGCGGCCTGCGCGCCGTGTCGGACTTTGAGTTCGAATTCCAGTTGGCGAACATGTCGCGCCATCTGACGCGCGAGGTGGAAACGGTGTTCCTCACGCCGCAAGAGCAGTTCAGCTTCATTTCGTCCACGCTGGTGCGCGAAATTGCCGTGCTGCGCGGCGATACCAGCCAGTTCGTGCATCCCTTCGTGGACGCGGAACTGCGCGCCCGCTGCGCCTGAGTTTGCCGCTTATTTCTGGCAGGTAGGGCACCAGTAGGTGGACCGCTGCGCCTGCACGCGCTGACGGATGGGCGTCTCGCAGCGCCGGCAGGGCTCTCCTGCGCGTTCGTAAACGAACAACTGCTGCTTGAAATAGCCGGGCTTGCCCTCGGCGTTCACGTAGTCGCGTAGCGTGGTGCCGCCCACGCCTATCGCTTCGCCGAGCACTTCGCGAATGCACGCGACGATGCGCTCCACCTCGGTCCGCTTCAGGCGATAGGCGCCGCGCGCGGGGCTGATGCCGGCGCGAAACAGCGATTCGCTCGCGTAGATGTTCCCCACGCCCACCACCACCGGCTGCATCATCAAGAAGGGCTTCACGGCAATGCTGCGCGTGCGGGTTTGCGCCCACAGCCAATCGACGGTGAATTCCGGGGACAGCGGTTCGGGGCCCAAGTGGCGCAAGAGTGGGTGTTCTTCCACCGGGCCTGGCACCCAATGCAGGCTGCCAAAGCGGCGCGGGTCGTTGTAGCGCACCACTTGGCCGCGGTCGGTCAGCAGGTCCACGTGGTCATGCGTCAGCAGGGGCGTGCCGGGCGGTACCACCCGGAAACTGCCGGACATACCGAGATGTGCCAGCAAGGTGCCGCCAGGCCCGGCGATGAGCAGGTATTTCGCGCGCCGCCCCACGGAGGTCAGTGGCTGGCCGCGCAGGCTGGCCTCGAAGCCCGCCGGCAGCGCCCAGCGCAGGCGGCGTTCGCGCACCACCACGTCGACGAGCGTGGCGCCTACCAAGGCTGGGGCTATGCCGCGGCAGGTGGTTTCTACTTCGGGGAGTTCAGGCATGACGGAATTCTAGCCGCTTGTGCCGTGG